>JBJTRZ010000032.1:0-10656 GCA_046076415.1 Armatimonadota bacterium | reverse complement strand
AAACCGATTCCGCAACACCGGCTGCCTGGTCGAAGGGCATCCGTGCATGCGCGGCCTCCATCCCTACGATGTGATCGGGGTGCTGGCGCGGATGCTGGGGCGCTGAGGTGAAGCGGATCTGCGTGGCGCGCTTCGGCGCCATCGGCGACCTGCTGATGACCACGCCCGTGCTGCGCGCGCTCCATCGACAATTTCCGGGTGTCCATGTCACCTACATCGTGGGAAAGGGTTTGGCCGATGTCGTGGCCGGGCTCCCCACCGTGCAGGAAGTCGTCGAGTTCGACAAGGCGGCGGATCTCCGGCCCGATCGCTTCCTTCCACTGATCGAACGGCTTCAGCACCGTCGATACGACTGCTATGTCAACCTGCAGCGGAGCGTGAAAACCGTGATCCTCGGCTGGGGCAGCGGTGCGCGATCCACGCTCACCTACCGTCGCTCCGACCGGCGCGACCTGGCGGGCCGACGGCAGCATTCGGTGGACAATTTCCTGGAAACGATTCGGCCGCTCGGGATCGATCCCGCCACCGCCGATCGCCATTTGGACTTCGCCATTCCCGCGCCGGCGGTCGACGCGTGCGCTGCGTTGCTGGAGTCCGAAGGAATCCACCCCGAATCCCCGTTGATCCTCGTCAATCCCGGCGCGTCCGCGCCGTCGCGCCGCTGGGAACCTCCGCAACTCGCCGCGACCTTGGCCGCGCTGAAACGGCAATTCCGGGGGCATGCGCTGGCCGTGTGCGGGGGGCGCGGGGACGACCAAACCCTCGCCGCCGCCGCCATCGCCGCGGCCGACGTTCCCGTCGTCGATCTCACCGGTAAAACGTCGCTCAAGGAAACCGGAGCCCTGCTGCGCCGTTCCACGCTGTTGATCACCGGCGACACCGGCCCGATGCACCTCGCCGCCGCGGTGGGAACGCCCATGGTGGCGCTCTTCGGTCCCACCGACTCCGACCGCACGGGACCGATGGTCGCCGCGCCCGGGTTGCGCCGCGGCAACGGACTGCCGATCCTGCTGCAGGATCGCACCGATCTGACGTGCGCTCCGTGCATGGCCCGCACCTGCGCCCGGGGCGATCGGGAATGCCTGCGCCGCCTCACCCCCGAACGGATCGTCGCCGAGGCGTCACGCTTGATCCGAGGAACGTGGACGCCCCCGGCGTGAAGCCACTTGGCGCAGGACCGCCTCGATGCGGGGCACCTGCGACGCGACGGTGAAGTTCGCCTCCACGAATCGTCTGCCGCGCGCACCCATCGCGGCGCGCTCCGCCGCGGGCAGCGACGCCAATTCCACCAGCGCGTCGGCAAGCCGCGCGACGTTCTCCGGGGGAATCAACACTCCCGCGGGGCCGTCCGCGGGAACGAACTCCCCGGAGCCGCCGACCAGCGTGGCCACGAATGGCCTGCGCATCGCCATCGACTCCAGGATCGCCACGCTGAACGCCTCTTGCCGCGAGGGCAGGCAGAGGATGTCGTAGGCCGCCACCGTTCGCGCCACGTCGGTGCGGATCCCGACGAAAGCCAATTGTTCGCGCACGCCGAGCGCTTCGGCGCGGGCGGCGAGGGACTGCAGCATTTCCGGCGACCCTTCTCCGGCCATCACGACGCGCACCTTGGAACCGAGGCGCGCACGCAGCGAGGGCAGCGCCTCCACCAGCAGGTCCGGCCCCTTGCGCGGGTGGATGTGCGCCAGCATTCCGATCACCAAATCGTCGTCGGCCGCGCCGAATTCCGCCCGCACCCCTCTGCGTTCGTCCTCGGAAATCGGCGCGTAGCGTTCGATGGGGATCATGCCGAAAACGGTCGAGATGCGCCCCGGCCGAACCCGGTTGCGCGCTAGGTGGAAGGAACGCGTGGTCTCCGACACGGCGATGACATGGTCGTGCAGGCGCCAGTGGGGATGCACCGTGTGGGCATGGGCGGTCGCGACACTGGGAACCCCGGCGAGCAGACGCAGCGCGAGGCCATGGTTGTCCGCGCGCGTCATGTGGCTGTGCACGATGTCCACCTCCTCGGCCCGCGCCCGGCGAGCCTCGGCGAGCAACGCGGCGGGCGGCCAGCGGTCCATCCGGCATTCGTGGACCCGCACCCGGGCATCCCACGCTTGGGCGGCGGCCCAGCTTCCCGGGCGCACCACCGCGGTCACGCGGTGCCCGCGGGCGGCCAGACCCTCCGCGACCAATTTGAAATGCACGACCGCCCCGTTGAGTTGGGGACCGGAGCACACCTCCCAAATCGAGAGGGGGCGACCGCCGTCCGCGGCGGTCATTCGGGTCCCGACCCGCGACCCTCCGGCGCATGGCGCTGGGCCCAGGTGAACATTTCGTGCAGGACGTGCAGCACGCTTTCGCGCGCCCGGTAGCCGTGGCTTTCGTGGGGAAGCAGCACGAGCCGGACGGTCGCGCCTTGGCTCGCCAGCGCCTGATGGAAACGTTCGGATTGCAACGTGTGCGTCCCGGGATTGTTGTCCGCCGCGCCATGGATGAGCAACAGCGGATCCACGATCTTGTCGGCGTGGGTGAATGGCGAAAGGCGATGGTAGACGTCGGGGGCTTCCCAGTAGGAACGTCGTTCGCTTTGGAAACCAAACGGGGTGAGGGTGCGGTTGTATGCGCCGGACCGCGCGATGCCCGCTGCGAAGAGGCCCGGAGCGTGCGCGAGCAGGTTGGCGGTCATGAACGCTCCGTAGCTGTGGCCGGCCACGACGACGCGATTTCGGTCGATCAGTCCCCGACCATCGAGGTGGTCGATCGCAGCCTTCGCCGCCGCGGTGATTTGTTCCGCGAACGTGTCGTTCATGGTTTCGGGATCCCCGATCACCGGCACGGACGCATTGTCGAGCACCGCCCATCCCTGGGCCGCGAACCAAATCGGGGACGTGCCGGCGAGGCGGGTGAACGTTCGATCGGAACCACGCACCTGGCCCGCGGTTTCCGGATCGGAATACTCCTCGGGATAAGCCCAGAACAGCAAGGGCAACCGTTTGCCCGAAGCGGGATCGTGTCCGACCGGGAGATAGAGGGTGCCCGACAAGGGAACCCCGTCGCCGCGATCGTAGCGGACGATTTCCTTGCGCATGCCGGTCATTTCCGGATGGGGATCCCGGTGGTGCGTCAACCGGCGCTCCGTGCCATCCGGGAAACGTTGGTGGAGGTTCGCCGGCTCGGTCCGACTTTGCCGCGAAATCAGCAGGGAATCGTCGGGACCGAACGCGACGAAACTTTCGAAGACATCCGCGGCGCAGGTGAAACGCCGAACCCGCGCGCCGCCGGCCAGATCCACTTCGTCGAGGAACGGTCGGTCGCCTTCGGGCGTTGCTCCCCGTCCCGCCATCCACACGCGGTTGCCGCGCATCCGCAAGGTTCGCTGGCCGTCCGGACGCAATTCGGTCACGAACGAACCGGGGTCCGCGTAGGCGTCGTTCACGGATAGGTCGAACAACACCCGATCCTGCTCGGGCGCATCGTCGTGCCGCAGGTGCGTGGTTCGCCAGCGGCGATCCCGGTCGTACTCGGTCACGATCACCCGGGCCGGATCGTCCGGCCAATCGAAACCCGCGAAACGATGAACGGTGCGGAACCACTCCGTCGGTTGCGCATCGCCCACCGAGAGGTCCCAGGCCAGTATCCGGTCGCGATGCGGCGCCTTGGCCAGCGGATCCCCGCCATCGAGCGCCTCGGTCCAAATCAATCGCGCGGGATGCAGCGGTCGCCAGCCGACGCCGCGCGGACCGGTGGGCACGCCATGCGGCGGCACTTCATCGGCCACGGGGAGTTCGGCGACGGTGCGCACGCAAACCCCCGTCGCGGCATCCCAGACCTCGACAACCCGCGCGAACAAGTGGTAGGGCACCCTCCACGAGAACGGGGGAGACAGTCGCGTGACGAGCAGGAAACGTTCATCCGGTGAAGGGCGGACTCCCACGATCGCGCCGGGCACTCCGAGGGGGCGCCATGTTCCCGTCTCGACGTCCACTTCGACCAACTGCACGTTCGTGAAATACGCGAACAGGGCATCGTCGTGGGGGGACGCCAGCAAATCCTGATACGTCGCGGCCTTCGTCGACTTTCCAACCGATTCCTGGATCGAGGGGCCATCGGGCACCGCGGGCGCGGGGGGCGGTGGCCCCCCGCCGTCCGGGATCGCCACCGCTAGCAGTCGACGACTGTCTCGGCGCCACTGGTGCGGCGCCGCGATCAGATCCACGAGTCGCAGTCCGGGGATCGGGCGGCAGTCGCCGGTGGCGGCATTCCCTATCCAAAGGAAGATGCCCGCATCGGTGTCGGCCGTGAACGCGAAGCGCGTGCCGTCGGGCGACCAAGTGGGCGGTTCGATCCCTGCATCCGGCGGCGTTTCCACGACATCGCGCGTTTCCCCGGTCGCGATATCGAGGATGGTCAAGCCACGGAACCGCGTGGTGACCTGGGTGCCGGGACGTGTCGGGTCCACCCGCAGCCCCGCGAGTTTGTGAAACGGACGCGCGAGCAATCCGATCGGCGGGTAGGGTTCGTAGCCCACGAGCAGCATGCGCCTGCGATCGGGCGACAAAAGGGAAAGCGGACTCGAGGGCGCGTCGAGGGCCCGGACGATCGGGTCGGGGGGGAGTTGGTAACCGTTCACGGGGTGCGGGGCTCCTCGCTTTCGGCGGACCAAGCGTCGATGCCAAGGGCCCAGCACGCCCCGTCGGGCAACAGGAGAACGTCCGCCGGTTCCGCGGTGCCGGGCCAAGCCGCATGGAAACGGAGGGGACCGGCGACGAGTTCGAAGTCGCGCGGGTCGACGGTTCGGCCCTCGATCCACAGGAGCGCGGGTGCGGGATCGAGGTGGGCCGAAGCGTCGGCGGGCGCAACGATTTGCGCCGACCACCACCGGTGCACCCTGCCGTCCGCCTCGACCCGCCAACCTCCGGAAGTCACGGAGCCGTCGGTTTCGAAACACAGGCCGGGAACGAGCGCGTCGGGCCAAGCGACCACCAGACACGAATCGACCTCGATCACGGTTGGGTGGTCTTCGAAGGTTACGGCGACGGCGTTGCCGCGCCCCGAATGGAACAGCACGATTTCCGTGCGCTCGCCCGGTACGCCGCAGATCACGACGCGTGCCCCGGGATGCGGATCCGGGCGGATATCGACGTGCAGGACCGGGACCGTCGCCTTGACCAGCCCGGCGTACGCCGACAGGTAATTCGTGGACGGTCCGATCGCGAGGTCCAGCAGGACGACTTTGGTGTGGCCCGGCGCCACTTCGATCGAGGGAATCGCCGGAAACACCGATCCGACGACGGTGCGATCGGTTGGATTGGTCACGAAAATGGCGGTTCCCCGTTCACGAATGCTCCAGGACGACGCGGCCAAGCCATCGGTGGCGGGAACGGAGGACGAGTGGGTTCCGCGCTCGAGCAGTTCCGCAACAACGTCGAGTTGGAGGCGCGCGCGGTGCAACGCGACGGGATCCGGAGCATCGCCGGGAAGCACGCGCACGCAGCGCGCGCCCGCTCCGATCGCGCCCAGGATCGTCGCGGCGACCGGCGGGGCCGCCGGAGCATCCAGGTGCGGGAACGGCAGGTATTCGGGGTTTTCCACCGCCGCGAGTATACCGTTCGGGTTCGTTTCCCCATGCAGATTGCGGGGTTTGCCACCGATAACCTTGACAGGAAGTCAAGCAAACGATGGCACGCACGGTATTCAAGGAAGCGGTGATTGCGCCGTCCCCCTGGCAACGCGCCAGTGGTTCGGTGGTGGCGGCGCAGTTGGTCAAGGCCGATCCGCCGCCCACGACGCCGGAAAAGGTCGGGTTCTATGTCGGTGCGCTCGCGGGCAAGCGGCCCTCCGACGCGGGTGCCCGCATCCTGCGCGCCTTGGTTTGGGCCGATATCCGCTCCCGTCAATACCGGAGGGAAATCCTGCCGTGGTACCCGCTGGCGGCGCGGCGATTTCCCGACGATGAACGGTGCAACTTCTACGTGGCCGGCCTGGGTTTCCACGGAATGCTTTCCTTGCTCGACGACGAGAAGGAGGAAGTGTACGCCCGGATCCTGCGTGCCGATTGGAAGGTCTCGCCGTACTGGGCCAAGCTCGAACTTCCGCGCATGGACCTCTTGCGCTACCTTGTTCGATCGATCGTGCAATCCGGCGATGCGGCGGGCATGACCGAGGACCGCAGGACGGTGCTCGAGAACGCGATCGAGGCGCATGCGCTCGAAGGCGATGCATTGCAACTGGCCGCCCGGACCTTGGCCGCCAATTACCGAGCCAACAAGCGCAAGGACGCCCAGGCCGAGAGCATCTACCGGTACCTGTTCGTCCACGTGCCCGATGATTACGACAACAATCGCTACCTCGCCGATGTGTTCCTGGCGCGACAGAGCCACGATGCGAACGCCTGCGTGGTCTACACCCGGATGATCGAGGCGGCGGAGCAACGCGAGGATCGTCCATCGGTCGATTTTTGGTCGCTGCACCTCGCCCGGGTCCATGTCGCGCAGGATCGAATTGGTCCCGATGTGTTGCCGGTGCTGCTTCGGGGTCTGCGGGCCGCTCCGGGAGAACGACCGCTCGAAGCCGCCGCGGTGCATTCCATCGCGCAACTCCCGACGGCATCGATCGATTCCGCCATGCAGGAACTGCTCGAGCGGGCATTCGCCCCCGACGGCGATGTCCTGCCGCACTTCCAGGCGCGACGATGGGATTGGTCGCAGGTGGTCCGGGCACTGGCGAGCCTCTGGGGCGGGCAGGGTCGGCGCGACGCGCAGGCCGCCACGCTGTTCTCTCTGGCCACGGAGTTGTTTCCCGACGAAAGGGCGTTTTGGGGATACCGCGCGGGAGCGCTCGCGGCGACCCGCGACTATTCCCTGTCGGCGATGGATGTCTACGAGCGGGCCAGGATACATCGTTTGCACGACGACGATGTGCTCGAGGCGCTCGGAATCGCGTACCACCGCAATGGGATTCATGAATCGCCGGCGGACATTCGGCGCGTGGTGCAGGTTTGGGAACAGCTCCACGAACTGGGGCGGCTTCCCGACGAAGCACAGGGCGCGTTGGCGGAGTTCTTCCTGTCGCAGGAGCGCCTCGGAGACGTTGCCCTTGCGATGGTGAGCCTGATGGCGACGGAGCAGCCCAACGACGGCGAGTTGGCGTTGCGTTTGGCGCGCGAATTCATGGCGCGACGCGATGCGCTCGCGGCGGCGCGCTGGTATCAGGAGGCGATTCGTCTCAAGCCCGGCGACGTCGACGTCTTGTTCGAATATGCGGGGCTCTTGCGTGCGCAGGATGAACGTCAGGCGGCGCTGGAAATCCTTCGGCGAGCCGCATCGGAGCCGGCGGCCGCGCGCAACCTGCCGGTGCATTTCGCCCTGGGGGAAACCTTGCTCGAGATTGGTCGCCGGGACGACGCATGGCGGGTGTTCCGGGGCATTGTGGATTCGATCGACAAAAAGCACACCCCGACACTGCTGCACCTGGCGCGGTTGGCCCCGGCGGACGGAGGCGGCCGCGGATTCCTCGACGGCATCGCGGCCGACGCGCCGGCTCCGGCGGCCGAACCGGAACCGCGCGGCGAAGGCGAGGACCTTTCCCATATTCCGTGGGGCTCGGTGTCGGACATTTGGGCCGCTCCGACCGCCGCCAAGGCGACCACCGAACCGGTCCGCCCGACCCTGTCCGTGGCCATGCTCGAGCGCATGCTCGAAGCGGGCACCATCGATCCGATCGATCTCGGACGATTGGTGGACCAACACACGGAAAAGCGGGCGTTCGCCAAGGCGGAACGCGCCTGCGACAAGGCTTTGGAACTGCGGATCGCCGATGCGGAGACCGTGGCGGGATTGCGGCGCGGAATCGCGCTGGCACGGCGCCGGCGCGCGGCCTGAAGCTTCCCGGTCGAACGCCTTCGCCAAGGGGGACGCTGCGTTGGCGGGGGGGAGGCGCTCCTGTTACAATGCGCGGGTTGAGGACGTCGGCCGGCCGCGTCCCGCGTGATTCCCCAGTTGGGCTCCGGCGACGCCGCAACGATCATTCGTTCCGAGCGGGATCGGGTGCCTTGCGCGCTCCAGCGTGGTCGCTTATGGCCGGAGTGCGGGCGGACTCGGGAGGGCGGGATGCGCGTGGGTCGAAGCCCGCCTCCTGAAGCTTCCCCATGCACGAAAATCCGGCAACCGTTCCCGAAACCGCGGGATTCTCCGCCCAGGAATACATCGACATCCTGCGGCGGCAACGCGCCACCATCCTGGCGGCCTTCGTGTTGATCACCGCCGTCGGCGCGATCTACTCCGTGGTCCAGCCCCCCATGTACCGTGCGGCGGCCCGGTTGCTCGTGGCGCCCCCTTCCTACGTGATCAATTCGGTCACCTCGGACCCGCTTGCTCCGCTCTTCATGGCCGGATCCGGTTACTCCACGATGACCCAGGTGGAGATGCTCCAGCGAGGCGAAATCCGGGCCAAGGTTGCCGAAAAGCTCCAGCGCAAGGAACTCCCGGCGATCAAGGTCGACATCGTGGAAAACACGTCGATCATCCAGGTCGTGGCCGAAGGCGATGATCGGGCGTTGGTGGCCGATGCCGCCAATGCGATGGTCGATGTCTACATGACCGATGTGAAGCAGGCGGCCACCGCTTCGCTGCGCAATGCGATGAAGTTCGCGGCGGATCAGGAGGAGCAGGCCCGCAAGCGCGCCGACGCCAACTTCAAATTGCTGTCCCAGCTCAAGCGCGACAATCGCCTGCCCGACATCGAGACCACCAAGACAAGCCAGCAAACGGTGGTCGAAGGGCTTGCCGTCGCGTACAGCTCCGCCCGCGCCTCCGCCGAGGAGGCAAAGCGCCGCATCCGTGTTTCGGAGCGCAAGTTGGCCGAAATCGGCCCCACGCGGTCCGACGTTCCGACGTGGCAGGCCGACCCGGCGGTGCAGCAGTTGCAGACGCGCATCGACGATTTGGACGTGGAACTCAAGGCGCTGGGCGAGGATTTGGGGGCCAACAACCCCGGTATCGTCGTCAAGGCCCGTCAAATCGCCGAACTGCGCGGTCGTTTGGTGGAGTACAAACGCAATTTCCGGGATCGCAATCAACGGCTCAACCCGATTTGGCGGGCGCTCTCCGACAAAATCATCGAACTCGAGATCGAAGCCCAAGCGCTCGAGGGTCGGGCGGCGACGCTGGCCGAGGCCCTGGCGGACGCCACGCGACGCCTCGATGCGATTCCCGGACTGGAATCCGACTACATTCGCTACGACACGGAGTGGCGTTCCGCGGCCGAACGGGCCAAATACTGGGGCGACCGCAAGCGCGAAATCGAACTGCGATTGCAGACCGCCGGACAGACCCAAAACGTGCGCGACATCGAGCGCGCCATCGTTCCGGTCGTCCCGTTCAGCCCGAACCGAACCCAGAATCTCCTGCTCGCCGCGTTCATCGGGCTTTTCGTCGGGCTCGGGCTCGGGCTGCTGCGCGAATTGCTCGACGACAAGATCAAGTCGCCCGACGAGGCGCGCAAGGCGCTCGGGATCCCCAGCCTCGGGCAGGTTCCACTGGTCGAAGAGGCCGGCCTCCGCCTGATCCGCGACATCTCGACCTTCAGCCCCCTGTCCGAGTCGTTCCGGAATCTCCGCACCAGCCTGACGTTCGCCGCCGTCGGCGTGGAAATGCGCAGTCTGCTGATCACGTCCAGCCAGCCAGCCGAAGGCAAGTCCACCACCGCCGCGAATCTCGCCACCACCATGGCCGACAGCTTCGAAGGGCGCAAGGTGATCCTGGTCGACGCCGACCTGCGGCGGCCAAGCCAGGACAAATTGTTCCGGCTCGAACGAGCACCGGGCCTCACCGAGGTGTTGCTGGGATCGCATTCCCTCGACGATGTGTTGCGTCCTTGCGGCGTCGACAATGTCCTGGTGTTGCCGGCCGGCACCTTGCCTCCCAACCCCGCCGAACTGCTCGGATCCTCGGCGATGGAACGGCTGATCGCGGAGCTCGAAAGCCGGGCGGACTTCGTCATCTTCGACTCGCCGCCCGCCCTCGCGGTCGCGGACAGCCTGGTTTTGGCTTCGCGCGTCGATGCCGCGTTGATCGTCGTGGCCTACGGCGACACGCGCAAGACCATGGTCCGCAAGGCGGTGGAGCAGGTGTCCAAGGCGAATCGCAACGTGCTGGGCACGGTCATCAACCGAATGGATGCATCGGCCGGCGGTTACTACTACTACTACTACAATCGCTACTACACGCCCTCGGGTTCGGTGGGAATGTTGCCGGCCGACACCGCGGCCAAGGCGCCCGCGCCGACCGTGGATCGTCAGGAGGACGGCGAATGAGGCTCGGGAAACGTGCGCGTTTGGCGCCGGGTATCGCCCTTGCGCTCGGACTCTCGGTTGCGGTGCCGCCGACCTTTTCCGGCAGGGCATTTGCGGCGCCGGTCCAAGCGCAGGTGCACAAGCTGGCACCCGGCGACACCGTCTCCATCGCGGTCCTCGGGCACGCCGAATTCTCCGTGGCGTCGGCGAAAGTCCAAACCGACGGCACGATCGCCTATTTCTTCGGAGCGATTCCGGTGTCGGGCGCCACGCTCGCCGAAGTTGAAAAGCTGGTCGCAGGAATCCTTGTCAAGCAAAAACAGCTCGCCAAACCCGTGGTTTCCGTGGGATTGGTGGCGCGCGAAGCCCGCCTCGCCAAT
>JBJTRZ010000031.1:0-1543 GCA_046076415.1 Armatimonadota bacterium | reverse complement strand
GTTCCGATCGGCGCACGACGGTCGTCAATATGGTTTCGGGTTGGGAAAGGCTCATCGCGGTTTCCTCAGGACTTCGGGGCGGTGCTGCCGCCGGTGTAGTTTCGGGTGCGCGGTGCGATCCACTGCAGATCGACATCCTCGTACGAGATCTTGGGATCCCGCGGATTCGTCGGGTCGTAGGTAGCCACCGTGGTTTTCTGGAAGCGGGCGTCGTCGCGCTCCGGGAAAGCGGGTTTGTAATGCGCGCCCCGGCTTTCATCGCGGAGCAACGCACCCTTGGCGATGATGCGGGCGAGCATCAACATATTGCCCAGTTGGCGTGTGAACGGAATGACCTGGTTCGACCATCCTCCCGCGTCGGAAACGCCCACCCGCTCGTAACGATCCTGCAGCGCGTCGAGGGCACCGATGGTTTCGTGGAGCCGCGCGTTGTCGCGCACCACGGTGACGTTTTCCGTCATCAGCGTGCCCATTTCCCGCCAGATCAAGTACGGGTTCTCGGGGCCATCCATCACCTTCAAACGTTCGTACTGGCCGGTGCGCGACTTGACCTCTCGGTCGAGCGCGGGATCCGAAGCGTCCGGATGTCGTTCGAGGCCGTCGGCGTATCGGCAAACCGCCGGGCCGGCGATCTGCCCCGAGGTGAGGCAGCTGAGCAGGGAGTTCGCACCCAGGCGGTTCGCGCCGTGGTACTGGTAGTCGCACTCCCCGACCGCGAAGAGCCCCGGCACGTTGGTCATGTGGTAGGGAACCGAGTCCGGCGAGGTGCCGTCGTTGACCCAAATGCCTCCCATCGAGTAGTGCACCGCCGGGAAGATGCGCATCGGAACATCCCGCGGGTCGTCGCCGACGAACTTCTCGTAGATTTCCAAAACTCCGCGCAACTTGAGATCGAGTTGGCGACGATCGATGTGGGTCACGTCCAGATACACCTGGTTCTGCCCGTAGACGCCCATCTTTTGGTTGACGCAGACATCGAAGATCTCGCGCGTCGCCACGTCCCGAGGAACCAGGTTGCCGTATTTGGGGAACTTCTCCTCGAGGAAGTACCATCGGTCGCCCTCGGGAATATCCTGCCCCGGACGGGTGTCGCCCGGAGCGCGGGGCACCCATACCCGGCCTCCCTCGCCGCGAACCGACTCGGAGATCAAGCGCAGCTTGTCCTCGCCCGGCACCGCGGTCGGGTGCACTTGAACGAATTCCCCGTTGGCGTACCGCACGCCCTGCTGGAACACGGCGCCACCCGCCGTGCCCGTGTTGATGGTCGAGTTGGTGGACTTTCCAAAGACCATTCCCGGGCCACCGGTGGCGAGCACCACCGCGTCGCCGGCGAAGCCGCGGATTTCCATCGAGCGCATGTCCTGCGCGACGATGCCGATGCACCGACCCGAGCCGTCCTCGTCGCGGGCGATACCCAGGAATTCCCAGAACTCGAACTTGCGAATTTTCCCGGCCACTTCCCAGCGCCGCGCCTGCTCGTCGAGGGAGTACAGGAGTTGCTGCCCCGTCGTTGCCCCCGCGTAGGCCGTTCGGTGGTGCAACG
>JBJTRZ010000030.1:0-5879 GCA_046076415.1 Armatimonadota bacterium | reverse complement strand
CCGGCCCGTTCCACGTTTGGGGCTGCGCGCCGCCCGAATCAGCCGTGGTGCCGCTTGAGCACGCTCACCGCGTTGTGCCCGCCGCATCCCGAATTGTTCGAGACCGCCACCTCGACCTGCGCCGCGCGGGCCTTGCCGGGGATGTAGTCGAGGTCGCAGTCGGGATCGGGATTCTCGTAGTTGATGGTCGGAGGCAGCATGCCCGTGTGCAGGGCCAGCGACGCGGCCACGGCCTCGATCCCGCCGGCACCTCCGAGCAAGTGTCCCGTCATCGATTTGGTGGACGAAACGGCGAGCCGATAGGCGTGTTCGCCGAACACTTCCTTGAGCGCCGCGGTCTCGTTCTTGTCGTTGAGCGGAGTCGAGGTACCGTGGGCGTTGACATACCCCACCTGCTCCGGCGTGACCCCGGCGTCCGCGAGCGCCGCACGCATCGCGCGCGCCACGCCTTCCCCGCCCGGTGCCGGCTGCGTCATATGGTAGGCGTCCCCGCTCATGCCATATCCCGCAAGTTCGCAGTAGATCCGGGCTCCGCGGGCCTGCGCGTGCTCGAGGGTTTCCAGAACCACGACCCCCGCACCCTCGCCGATCACGAATCCATCGCGCGCGGCATCGAACGGCCGCGAGGCGCGCGTCGGATCGGCGTTGAACTTGGAGGTCATCGCCTTCATGTTGCCGAAACCGGCGACTCCGGTCGCGGTGATCGCCGCTTCGGTGCCACCGGCGATCATCACGTCGGCCGCCCCCCGCCGCAGGATTTCCAAACTATCGCCCAACGCGTGGGCTCCCGTGGCGCAGGCGGTCACGACCGTGGAATTGGGCCCCTTGGCTCCGGTGAGGATCGAGATATGGCCCGACGCCATATCGGCGATCATCATCGGTATGAGCAATGGCGAGATGCGCGACGGGCCGTGGAGCACGAGATTGCGTATCTGCTCCTCGAGCGTGGATAGTCCGCCGATACCGGACCCGACCAACACACCCACCCGCTCGGCGTTCGCCTCGGTGATCGCCAAATTCGCGTCCGCGATCGCATCGAGCGCCGCGGCGACTCCGAACTGGACGAAACGATCCATGCGGCGGGCGTCCTTGCGGTCGACCCACCGGGTGACATCGAAATCCTTGACCTCGGCCGCGATCTGGACATCGAAGGCCTCGGGGTCGAACAGGCGGATTCGATCGACACCCGATATCCCCGACAACAGGCCCGACCAGTAGTCGTCCTTGCCGATTCCAATCGGGGTGACCGCTCCGAGCCCCGTGATGACGATGCGCTTGTCTCTCATGATGGTTCCCCCTCCCGGAACCGATACGGTCCGGGAGGGGACTTTCGCTCCCGCAGGCTTACGACTTGCCGTCGATGTACTTCACCGCATCGCCGACGGTTTGGATCTTCTCCGTGTCCTCGTCGGGAGTCTCGATATCGAATTCGGCCTCGATGCCCATGACGAGCTCGACCATGTCGAGGGAGTCCGCCCCCAGATCGTCGATGAACGACGCTTCCAGGGTGATCTCGTCCTCGCTCACTTCCAGCTTCTCGACGACCACCTTCTTGACACGATCAAAAGTAGACATGGCTTTCCTTCCTGATGCCACGGATTTTCGGCGAACCGAAACCGCGATTCGTCAAACGGTCAACCCTCCGTCGACCGTCAAAACCTGACCCGTGATGTACGCCGCCGCGTCGGACGCCAGGAAGGCGACCGCCGCACCGATGTCCTCGACGTTCCCGAAACGTCCGACCGGGATTTTCGACAGGATGGCGGCTCGCGCCTCCTCTTTGAATCCCTCGGTCATGTGCGTGTCGATGAATCCAGGGGCGACGGCGTTCACGGTGACCCCCCGCGACGCCAATTCCTTGGCGACGGTGCGGGTGAATCCGATCATGCCGGCCTTGGACGCCGAATAATTCGCTTGGCCCGGGCTCCCCACGATGCCGTTCACGGACGTGATGTTGATGATCCGCCCCGAGCGCTTCGAAAGCATGCGTTTGGCCGCGGCGCGCGTGCAAAGGAATGTTCCCTTGAGGTTGGCGTCGAGCACCGCGTCCCACTGCTCCTCCGACATCCGCAAAAGCAGCGTGTCCTTGGTGATGCCGGCGTTGTTGACCAGGACATCGATCTTGCCGAACTCCGCGTCCACCTCGGCGAACAGCGCATCCACCGACGACGATTCGGAAACATCGCACCGCACCGCAAGCGCCTTGCGCCCAAGCGCCTCGACCGCCGCGGCCACCGCTTCGGCATCGGCGATGTTGGTCCGCGCCGTGATCACCACGTCGGCGCCCGCGGCGGCCAGCGCCATCGCGATGCCGTGGCCGATTCCATGGCCACCACGCCCCGCGCCCGTCACCACCGCCACCTTGCCTTCGAGGGAAAGACTCACGACGCTCCCGCTCCTTCCAGCAATCGCGCGAGCGATTCCGCATCGCCCACCGAAACCACGTCGACTCCCGGCACGATCTTGCGAACCAGACCGGCGATCACGGTGCCGTGGCCGCATTCGATGAAGCGATCGCAGCCCGCCAGCCGCATGCGTTCGACCGATTCGGTCCATCGAACCCGTCCAGGCACCTGCGCCACCAGGTTCGACACGATTTCAGCCGGTTCACGCTCGAAGTCCGCGGTAACGTTGGCCACCACCGGGATACGCGCCGCCGCCAACTCCGCTCCCGCCAAACACTCGGAGAGGCGCACCGCCGCATCGCGCATGAGCGGCGAATGGAACGCACCGCTTACCGCAAGCGGCACCACCCGCTTGGCCCCGGCCGCCTTCAGCGCGTCGCCCGCGGCCGCGACCGCATCCGTGGCGCCCGATATCACGACCTGCCCCGGGCAGTTCAGATTCGCCGCACCGACTATTCCGTCCACGCCCGAACACACGGTGTCGACCGTTTCCGCGTCGAGCCCCAGCACCGCGGCCATCGCCCCGGGCGCGCGAGCAGCGGCCTCCGCCATGGCCTCGGCACGGACCCGGACCAGGCGCAGGCCCTCCTCGGGTTCCAACACGCCGGCCGCCACGAGCGCGGCATACTCGCCGATCGAGTGTCCCGCCGTCATTTCCGCGTCGACGCCCGCCGCCCGCGCCGCGGCCCACGCCGCGCACGAAACCGCGTAAATGGCCGGTTGCGCGTTGCGCGTGTCGCGCAGAGCCTCGTCGGGCCCCTCTAAGCACAGCGGCAGCAAAGCACCGTCCATCACGGAGTCCAGGCGCTCGAGCATTGCCCGCGCGTCCGTCGACGACTCGTACAAGGATTTCCCCATGCCGACCGCCTGGGAGCCCTGTCCCGGGAACACGAAGCCGGTCATGCGCGGCCTCCCGTACCCCAGCGGATGACATTCGCCCCCCAGGTGAGCCCTGCTCCGAAACCGACCGTGACCACGAGCGAGCCGTCCACGATCCGTCCCGCACGCACCGCCTCCGCGAGCGCTATGGGAATCGAGGCGGCCGAAGTGTTGCCGTAGCGGTCCACGTTCACGAAAACCGAATCCATCGACAGCCCCATGCGATCGGCCGCCGACTTGATGATACGGACATTGGCCTGATGCGGAACCACGAGATCGACATCCGACGGGGTCAGACCGGCCGCGTCGAGGGCGGCCAGGGCGGCCGTTCCCATGATGTCGGTCGCGAACACATAGACCTTCTTGCCGTCCATGTACAAGTGGTGCTTGCCGGCCGCGATGGCCTCCTCGTCGAGTGGAAGGCGCGTCCCGCCGCCGGGCACCGTGAGCAGGCAGGCTCCCGAACCGTCCGCGCCCAGCACCGACGAGAGGATCCCCTCCCCGGGAAGGCAGGACTCCACCACCGCGGCGCCGCCGCCATCGCCGAAGAGAACGCACGTGGAACGATCGTTCCAATCCACGACGCGCGACATGGTTTCCGCCCCGATCACGAGCACGCGGTTCATGCGGCCGGTGGCGACGTACTGGTGGGCCAGATCAAGGCCGTATGTGAAACCGGAACATGCCGCGGCGATGTCGAACGCCGGCACGCCTTTGAGGCCGAGGCGCTCCTGCACGAACGCGGCGGTGGCCGGGAGGGAGTTGGTGTCGCCGGTGCAGGTGGCCACGACGATCATGTCGATGTCGGTGGCGCGCAGACCCGCATCTCCAAGGGCCGCCATGGCCGCACCGTAGGCGAAATCGGACGTCGCCTCGTTCGGTGCCGCAATGCGACGTTCGCGAATGCCCGTCCGTGTGACGATCCACTCGTCGGTGGTGTCCACCATCGACTCGAGTTCGGCGTTGGTGACGATTCGCTCGGGAACGCACATTCCGATGCCGGCGATACGGGCGCCGCGCAGGATTCCACCGCTCATTGGGCGACCTTGGCGGAGGCGAAAGCCGCTTCGACCGCTCCCACGTAATCCGCCTTGGCCGCTTGTGCGGCGATTTTGATGGCGTTGCGCATGGCCGGCGCCTTGCTTCGGCCGTGGGCGATGATCGAGACGCCGCGGATCCCGAGGAGCGGCGCACCCCCGTATTCCGAGTAATCGACCCGCTTGAAGAGCGCCTTGGCGGCGTCCGCGACCCCGACATTCCCGGGATCGGCTTTGGCCGCGCCCCCGACGACCTCGAGCGCGAGGCGCGCCATGCCCTCGATGGCTTTCAGGAAAACGTTGCCGGCGAAACCGTCGCAGGTCACGACGTCGGCCTCGCCCTCCATAACGTGGTTGGCCTCGATCGAGCCGGTGAAGCGGAGCGGTGCCTGTTCGAGCAACGGCCGGGTTTCCTTCACCAGTTCGTTGCCCTTGGCCGCCTCCTCGCCATTGGAAAGGATGCCCACCCTCGGTTCGGCGATCCCAAGCACGGTCCGGGAATAGACCGACCCGAGCAAGGCGAACTGCACGAGATGCGACGGTCGGCAATCGACGTTCGCGCCGGCGTCCACGACCAGGCAGGTGCGCCCACCCACGACCGGCACGGCGGTGCCAATCGCCGGACGCGACACTCCGCGGATGCGACCGATCAGTTGGATGGCGGCCACCATGCACGCGCCGGTGTTGCCCGCGGAGACCGTGGCCGCCGCGGCTCCCTCGCCCACGAGGCGGGCGCAGACGCACAACGACGCGTCCGGCTTGCGCCGAACGGATTCCAGCGGGTGCTCGTCCATGGCGATGACCGCGGGCGCGTCCACGACGACCAATTGATCGCCTTCGGAAGCCCCGAGCCCGGCCAATTCGGACCGCACCGCGCCGGCGTCGCCGACCAGCAGCAATCGGACCCCTACGGCATCGACTCCACCGTCGCGGAGGAAGCGGACCGCTCCGGCCACGATCTCGGCCGGCGCATGGTCCCCCCCCATCGCGTCCACGGTAATGGAAATCAACCCGGAGAGTCTCCCGAACGGATCAGTCGTCGACCTGGGTCTTGGGCGCGTACCATTGGCGGCCGTTGTAGTAGCCGCAGGAGGCGCAGATGTGGTGGGCCTGCGAGGCGGCGCCACACCGCTTGCAGGTGGTGAGCGTCGGCGCCGTCAGCTTGTAGTGCGTGCGGCGCTTGGCCTGGCGCGTGCTGGAATGGCGTCGTTTCGGCAGAGGCATTGTCGTGACTTCCTAACGTAGCATGGACCGGCGCCGGGCCGTTGGACCGGCGGGTTCCCAAACGGGACTATATACCGCACGGAAACGGCGGTCGCTAGCCTTATTCTGTCTCGCCGTCGCGAAGCAGCGCGGCGAGCGCGGCGAGCGGGCGATGGGTGTCGGGTTCGGGAGCGCCTTCGGCTCCCCCGCCCACGCCGGGACAATCCTCCCGGCACAAGGGTTGGAGCGGCGCCTCGAGGATAAGGCTCTGGCGCAGCAATTCCCCGACATCGAGCACCGTCCCCTCGACCACCGGCGCCGTGTCGTTGGCGTCCACCGCACGGAGTTCCTCGGG
>JBJTRZ010000029.1:0-1890 GCA_046076415.1 Armatimonadota bacterium | reverse complement strand
GGTGCTCTGCGGTGGACTCACGTCGTTGGTGCAGGCCGGATTCGAAACATTGGTGGAAGCGGGCTACCAACCGGAAATCGCCTACTTCGAGTGCCTGCACGAACTCAAGCTCATCGTCGACCTCATGTACGAGGCCGGCATCGCGGGCATGCGCTACTCGATCTCCGACACCGCCCAATTCGGCGACATGACCCGCGGCCCGCGCGTGGTCGGCCCCGATACCAAGGTGGAGATGAAGCGGATCCTCGACGAGATCCAAACCGGCAACTTTGCCAAGGAATGGATCCTGGAAAACCGCGCCGGACGTCCCAGCTTCAATGCGCTCGCCCGCCGCGACGAGGATCACCTGATCGAACAGGTCGGTGCCCAACTCCGAGCGATGATGAGCTGGGTGAACCAGCGCCAGAACGCCGTGCAGCCGGCGGCGCAGGCGGAAACCCAAAAGGTTCAGATCGAACTGTGAGCGACCGCGGCCCGCGTCCGGATTCCGGCGCGCCCACGGAGGGCAAACCCTCCGGGCGCGGGCTGCCCTCCCCGGGGCTCGACGCCGATCAATCGTGCTTCGGCTGCCTGATCCTCGGCGGCCTCATCCTCCTGAGCATGGCGGTCTGGGGGTATGTCTACTGGGCCAACAACCCGGAGTTCCACGTTCGCGGATAGCCGCACCGGCCACGGATGGAAGCGCGCCTCCGCAGCCGCGCCGACCATCACGGCCCTCCGACCTACCTGTGGCGCGAGCGGGGGTGGGCCACGCGATCCGCGCCGAGGAAGCGGTGCCCGGCGCAATCCATGCCCGGATCACCGGGGCGGGTTCGCGGCTCCCTCGCCGTCGGCATCGACGCCGTCCTCGGCCACCCCGACCTCCCACCCGTCGTAGTCGCCCCCGTGCGCCGCGGCGATGCGTTCGAGGTCCCGACGATGCACCGCCATGGCGAACGTATCGGTTGGCGACTGCATGCTCCCCGCCAGCACCCACTGCGGCTTTTGGAACCAGCGCGCCCACCACGAGCGCTCCACCTCGCAGACCGCGGTGTCGAATCCGAGCGCGCGGACATCTTCCGCCGCACGGTTCGCGCTCGCCTCCGAGGGGAAAATCAGCCCGACATTGAGCTCGCGTGGCTGGGTCAAGTCGAGCCCCATTCCCTCGAGCATTTCGATCAAGGCGAGATCGTGCTTGCCGTTCCCGACCCCGTCCTCGATGGCGCCCTCGCGCAGGTCCGTTTGCTTGAACCTGTCGGGGGTGTCGTTTTTGGGCATCTTCATCTCCGGAAACGATTCTACGCGAAAACCGGATCGGTTCAAGGGACGTTCGAGTTCGGACTTTCCTGCCTGCCGCCCCGTCCCGCCCCGCGTCCACCGGGCGGGAACGGATCGTTTCGCGTGCTACCATGGAACCACCATGGACTGGATCGCGATCGTCGCCGAACGCAAGATCCAGGAGGCGATGGACGAGGGCAAGTTCGATCGCCTCGATGGGCACGGCAAGCCGTTGCGCTTCGACGACGATTTGTCGATTCCCGCGCACCAACGCCTTGCCGCCAAGGTGCTGCGCAACGCCCGTGCACTGCCCGAATGGATTCAGACCGAGAAGGATCTCGAGCGCGAGCAGGCCCGTGCCCGACGCCTGATCGACGAATCCCCCGAGCGGCTGGAGCGGCTCGCCCGCACCCCGTCGTTCGCACGGCAATCCGTGCGCATGCGTTCCGAACTCAAGGACGCCATGGATCTCGTCAACACCCTGCTGCTGCGCTACAACGCCCTCGCCCCGGAGGGCTACCAACGCGTCTTCGCGCCCTTTCCCATCGGCCGCGAACTCGCCCGCTTCGACGAAGCCGTGGCGAATGCACGCCGGCCACCGACCACACCAACGGAACCCCCCACCCGATGATC
>JBJTRZ010000028.1:0-3837 GCA_046076415.1 Armatimonadota bacterium | reverse complement strand
CGACCCGGCCCTCCCGCCCATCCACATCGTATTTGAGGAGATATTCACCCGTTTTGATCTGCTCGAAATGGGTGATGCGCGCTCCGGGGAGCGGCGGGGTCGCGGGCCGCGGCGACTGGGCCCGCGGCTGCGGATCCACCTGTCCTTCGCGCTCGACCACCTCCCCGTGGAAACCACCGTTCAGATACGGGTAGGTGCGCGTCCCGTGGTAATGGTAGCCGAGCCCATTCGATTCATGGCCGTTGAACGCGTCGAGGCCCTTCGCCGGCGATCCGTCGGGTTCGGTCTCCCCGTAGAGCGGATACCCGTCGCGGGCCCAACCCAGCGGATTTCCCTTGCCCACGACGGCGCCGAGGTGCAGCGGCGCCACATGATAGTGATAGTCGTCGGCGCGGCCGCAGTGCCCACCGAACGTATCGAGTTCTCCCGCGAGATTCGAATCCACTCCCCGATTGTTGAGCGCGTTGAAGATGGGAATGCCGTTCGCCGCGATTGCGATCGCGCCGCGCAGGAAGTGGTCCTTGGCCGACATGGGCGCCTTTGCGGGAACCGGGACCGCCGGAAACGTCCACGCGTTGTTTCCCTTGTAGGCCTGCGGCATCGGAACCTGCTGTTGCCACGCGCGGATTCCCACCATCATCGCGTGTTCGGGCAGACCGTCGGATTCCACGCGCACGGTCTTGCCATCCGAGCGCCACGCCACCTTCGGGGCGAACTTTCCGAAACTTCCCGCCAGCCGGGAATCCGCGACTCCGCCCCCTTGGTGGGCGGAGGAGAGCGCCCCAAGCAGCGGAACGACGCCGATCACGGCGAAAACCACGATCCTTCGAGGGTGTTGCATACGTCCAGCATTCCTTTCGCGGATGAAAGCGACGTGAAGATCGCGCCTGCGGGTGCGGGAGTTGAAGGAAGGTAGCCGTGTGGTAACGGTTCAGCGGTAGGATGCCGGGAAATCGGCGGGGATTTGCGCATCCGCCGAAGGAAACCATGGCAAACCGTTCCGTCGAACGTCGCTTCGGCGCCACCAATCCAGGTCCCCCGGGACCCTGGATCCGTTGGTGGTGGCCCGGCAACGTGCTCGACGACGACGACATCCGCGAGCAATTGCTGGCCTACGCCCGGGCGGGATTCCGCGGCGTCGAGGTCTCTCCCATTTACGGCGTGCCGGGCACGGAGCATCGACAGGTCGATCTGCTGTCCGAGGAATTCGGCCGGCGTTTGGCCACGACCATCCGCGAGGCCGACCGCGTGGGAATGCGGGTCGATCTGATCCTCGGATCCGGCTGGCCGTACGGCGGACCGTGGGTGACGGAATCCGATGCGGCCCGCACGTGGGTGTTCGACGCGCGCACGGCCTCGGGGGGAGTCGCGATTCGAACGGCCGTGCATCATCCGAACACCGGCTCCGCGCCGCCGGCAATGGCGTTGGCGGTTCGTGGAAGCGAGCGCGTCGCACTGGGACCGCACCTGAACCCGGCTACCGGCGTGCTCGACTGGACTCCTCCCGACGGCGACGAATGGACGCTGCATTTTGCTTGGGGGGCGCCGACGGGCCAAAAGGTCAAACGGGCTGGGCCCGGAGGCGCGGGCAACGTGCTCGACCACTACGATGCCGGCGCGGTGGAGCGGCACCTCCGTCGGTTCGAAACGCTGCTGCGCAGTCTTCCGCGTCCCGGAATTCGCTGCATTTTCAACGATTCCTGGGAGGTGTACGGCGCCGACACGACCCCGTCCGCGCCCGACCTGTTTCGTCGTCGCTTTGGATACGAACTGGGTTCCCGGCTCGATGCGTTCGCGCGCGGCGGACCCGATGCACGCACGGTGCGCACCGACTACCGCAATTTCATCGAGTCCGCGATCCGGAATGCGTTTCTGGAAACCACCAAATCCTGGGCGCATCGGCACGGATGCCTGTTCCGGAATCAGGCCCACGGTTCCCCGGGGAATTTGCTCGATCTGTACGCGGCGGTGGATATCCCGGAGGCGGAGGTGTTTGGCGGCGCCGTCTTGCGCCGGGCCGGAATGCTTCCACTCGGAGGCACTCCCGCGGCGGACCGCGATACCGCGTTCGAGGAACTCCTCGTTTGCCGCATGGCAGGTTCCGCCGCGTCCGTCGCCGGCTGCGCGTCGGCTTCCGCGGAGGCGTTCACTTGGCTCGGAGACCATGGACGAACCCCGCTCGCGCACATGGTGGCCGAGGCCGCCCAGCTCTTCGCCGCGGGCATCGTGGAACTGGTTTTCCATGGCGGGATGGCCAATCCCAGGGGCCTTCCATGGCCCGGCTGGCGCTTCTACGCCTCCACGCACGTCGGTCCGACCACATCCTGGTGGAACGATCTTCCGGAACTGACCGCCTGGATGACCCGCTGCCAGACCCTGCTGCGGCGCGGCGACGCCGACGGGGATTTCCTCCTATTGCAACCCGACGGCGACGAACTCCCGATCGAAGCGGAGGCGGCGCTGCTGCGTCCCCGGTCGGTTCACGGCACGGCAACTTGGCTGCGCCACGGCTTGACCGCATTCACGCGCGTCGCGAAACAGCTCGACGCCGACGGTTGGTGCCACGACCTGGTCTCCGAAACGTTGTTGCGCGATCGTATTCGCGCGGTGGATGGCGTGGTGCGCGGGGCCAAGGGCTGCTGGCGCGCGGTGCTCGTTCCGGAATCCCCTCCCCTGCGAACGGAAACCCTCGAACATCTCCACCGACTTGCCATCGACGGTGCGTCGGTGGTGCTCCTTGGCCGCATGCCGAGCGACAATCCCACCGGCACGTGCCCCTACGGCGATGCGGCGCGCCGGGAAGCGCTGCTGCAGCAGTGGATGGAGATATTGCGTCCGTGCGGCGAAGGAAACTTCCAGGCGCGCCTCGGAGCTGGTCGACTCCTGGTGGCGCGCGACTTCGGCGCCGTCCCGACCCTCCTCGATGGCCCCACTCCCTCCGGCCCCGCTCCGCCGATGCGCCGTCGCCGCGATCGCGATGGGCTCCACGTTTTCGTTTACAATCCGGGTCCGGAGCGGGTCGAATCCGTGGTCGTGCGGTCGAGTTTGCCGCAAGCGTGGCGCAGCGCGAAGGTCGAGGACCCATGGACGGGAACGCACTGGCGCGCCGAAGCGGTTCCCGCGGCCCGCCGTGCATGGCACGTTCGATTGCCCTTGGAACCGGGCGAATCCCGTTTGTTGCGGCTTGGCGGGCGGACGGCGCGATTGCCTGCGCCACCCGACGTACGGCTTGGTTCGGGATTCGAAGTGCGTGGGCCATGGACGGTGGAAGCGGTGCGCGGAGGACCGTCGCATCCCCGCAGGCATCCCGAAGTGCCCCCGGGAGATTGGTGCGCCCTCGGCTCCGATTGGCGGGATTTCGCAGGAACGGCCCGGTACCAAACCCGTGTCGAATTGCCGGCGGAGGGCCAACGCTGGACCCTGGATCTCGGGGACGTTCGCCACAGCGTCCGGGTGTGCGTGAACGGAGCGGTTGTTGGCACGCGGATCGCTCCTCCGTGGCGAATTCCGCTTCCTCCCATCCCCGGAAGGCACGTTGAATTGGAGTTGGAGGTGACCAACCTCGATGCGAACGGCCTGGCGGCCCTCGACCGGCGCGGCGTGGATTGGAAACCGTTTTTCCTCGTGGGAGCCGACTACAAGCCCTTCGATGCCTCGCGGTGGGACCCGCTCCCCTCCGGTCTGATCGGGCCCGTCCGAATGCTTCCCCACCGTTAGCGGGAGGGGACGACGCACCCCTGCGCGAAAATCGTTGCATGGAATACCGAACCCTTGGACGCACGGGGCTGCAGGTGAGCGCCTTGTGTCTAGGCACGATGAACTTCGGCGACGACTGCG
>JBJTRZ010000027.1:0-1411 GCA_046076415.1 Armatimonadota bacterium | reverse complement strand
CCGCCCTTTCGCTTTACACCACGCAAATGGAAGTGATGCCGCGATTGCTCACGTCGTTCCTGCGGCGCAACGAGATTTTCGTGGATGCGCGGGACTGCGTCGCTTCCGAGGGTCGCCCGTGTGCGTTCGCCGACCCCTTGGCCGACGATTTGTCTCGTTTCGCGAATCCGAGCGCCGACATCGCATCGGTGACGGTGGCGCGCACCCGCGACGGATTGGTCGCCACCGCGCGGCTGCGGGCGAACGCCGCTCCAGGAGTACGTTACGTTTTCCGGTTTCGCCCGATGCGCCCGGCAGCCGCGACCACGCCGGTGGCGACTCGGGTCCGCCGAGTGGCGGTGGCGGAGTCCACGGGCCGGAACGTGGAATGCAGGATCGGCCTCGTGGATCTGGGCCTGCCCGAACCGGCTTGGTCGGGCCGGGTGCAGGTGGATGTCGAAACCGTGCTCCCGGCGGGCATCGTGATCGACCGCACCGGGTACCGCGCGGTCACGATCGCTGGAGCGGACCGATGAGCGACGGCGAACGGAATCCCCCCCGCGCCGACGATGATCGTCGGGGACGCTGGCGGTTTCGGTTCCGCGGCCCGCTGCGGTTGCGCCGCGCCGGCGAGAAGGAAGCGTTTCTGCTCACCGTGATCTGCATGGCCGATATGTTCACCACCTTGTGGTGGGTGGTTTCAGGTGCGGCGACGGAGGCCAATCCCATGCTGGGTTGGACCTTCCGCAATCACCCCGCTGCTTTCGTCGCCGTGAAGTGCGCCAGTTGCATCCCGGCGTTGGTGCTCGCCCCACGTCTGGCGCAGAGCAAAAAACGGTTCACCGTCTGGCTGCTTCGCCTGATCATCGTGCTCTACGTCGGACTGTATTTCGGGCTGGCGCGGTTCTAGCGGGCCACCCGGAGCACCCGATCCGCGTAGGCGTCGAGATCGGGCACGCTCAGCCCCACTTCCTTGGCTCGGTCGTCCCATCGACGCAAGCGGACGGCTTCCGACGCATGGGGTCCGGCTTCGAAAGCGGCCACCTCGCCTTCGGGCATCGCTCCTCCCTGGAGTTCGAGGCTGAGCCGCGATGCCGGGGACAATCCGTCGAGGTAGGCGGGATCCTTCGCACAGAGGTACCGTTTCGCGGCGACGTGCAACCGGGCGGGCTCGCTGACGGATGCGGGAAACCAATGTCCGAGGAAAACATCCCCGGCAATTTCGTGTCGACCGTCGATGCCCCGATCGGCGATGTCTTCTCCGAGGCCGTGGAGGAGGTGTCCGATATCGTGCAGGAGCGCGGCGACAACCAATTCGTCCGGGGCCCCCTCCTGCTCGGCGAGCGCCGCCGCCTGCAAGGCATGCTCGAGTTGCGTCACCGCCTCCCCGACGTAAAGGTCTCCCCCGCCGGCGCCGAATGCCGCCACGATC
>JBJTRZ010000026.1:0-3362 GCA_046076415.1 Armatimonadota bacterium | reverse complement strand
AGGACCGCGGCGCAGACGGCACCGAGCCACAGGGCCCGTCCGCGACCATCGGCAACGCGGCGGTGCAGCAGCAGGTACGCGAACGGGAACACCAGATAGAAGTGCTCCTCCACCGCCAGCGACCAGTACACATCGGTTCCGGGTGGAATTCCCTCCGGGCCGCGGACTATGGCGTAGTAATTGTAGAGGTAGAGGATCTGCGCGCCGACGCCTTCCCAAGTCACCTTGGTGGGAACGACCCAGAGGAATGCGGCGAGGAGCGACACGGCCAGGAACGCGTAGAAGGGCGGGAAGATTCGCAGTACGCGACGCAGGTAGAAACGCCTCAGGTCCAAGGTTCCGGTGGTGTCGAGTTCCACCCGTAGCAGCGTGGTGATCAGGTAGCCGCTTAGGAAAAAGAAGATCGTCACTCCCATTCCGCCCGGAACTTTGTCGTAAAAGCCGGCGTGGGCGAGGAAGACGATCAGGAAGGAGATCGCTCGGATTCCGTCGAGGGAAGGAATTTGTGGTCGGGGATGGGACATGGCTGGCCGTGGCGGAACTCCGCCGGTCCTCGAAGTGCAGGAACCTTGCCAGATGCGCGGTTTGGGTTGAACATACCACGCGCACCAAGGATAATGTGAAGCCGATGCCGGTGGCCGCCGATACTGGTACGGGAACTCCACGCGCATGAATCCTTTGGCCGCGCTGCGACGCGATATGGGCAAGCAACGCCCCGATCCGAAACGATCGGTGCTCTCCGCCGTGGCGCGCGCCCTTCCCGACAACGCGTTCAGCAGCCTGCGGGCGCGCTTGTACCGGGCCACGGGCGTGCGGATCGCACCGGGAGCGGCGATCCTCGGGGCGCTCGAGATGCTCGGCGACGGCAGGATCGCGGAGTGTTTGTCGATCGGGGAAGGCGCGGTGATCTCGCCGCGGTGCATCTTCGGACTCGACAACTCGATCACGGTGGGGCGCAATGTGGCGATCGGGCCGGGCACCAGTCTCTACACCGCCACCCATGCCATCGGGTTCGGCAGCCAACGCATGAACCGGGTGGTCGACTCGAAGCCGATCGTGATCGAGGATGGAGCCTGGATCGGACTGCAGTGCATCGTGCTCGCCGGAGTGACCATCGGACACGGCGCCGTGGTTTCCGCCGGATCCGTGGTCACCCAGGATGTTCCCCCCGATACCCTCGTGCAAGGCAACCCCGCCGTCGTGGTACGGAATTTGCCCTTCGGAAACCGATGAGCGACCAAGCCGTGGGCCGCGCGCCGATCGGGGTTGGAATCGACCTCGCCGACCCTGCCGATTTCGCCGCAGCCGCGCCCGCGTTCCTGAAACGGGTTTTCACCGACGAGGAACGGCGGCGGTGCGACGCCCGCCGCGACCGCGCGGTGGCCTATGCCGAAATCTGGGCGGCCAAGGAAGCCGCCGTGAAAGCCGTGGGAGGCGTTTGGCATCTTCCGCAGGTGAACATCGATGGCGGCCGTGCCACCGCGATTTCCCGGCAGGGGGAAACTCCGGTGGATCCCGACTCCGATGTCGCCGTCTCCTGGGCCCGCGCGGGCGACTCCGTGATGGCGGTGGCGCTCGCATGGCCTCGAAAACGGATCGCATGACCATGTCCGACACTCCTTCCGCCGACGAATTCGACCCTCGGGCCCGGTTGCGCGCCGCGCAGGCCGCCGCCCGGGACGGCCGCCACGACGAAGCCGCCGCCACGTTCGCCGAAGTCGCCGCGCGGTTGCCCGACTCCGCTCCCGCGGCGGTGGGTTTGTCCCGTGCGCGCGCGGCGCTCGGCGAAATCGAACCCGCCCGCGCCGCCCTGAAAGCCCTGATCGAGCGTGCGCCCACCCACGCGAACGTGCTCGCCGCGGCGCGCGAATGGGAAGCCCTCGCCGATTCCTTAAGCCTGCGAGCCGCGCTGATCGGCACCGGCACCCTCGACAGCCTCGGCGACCACCTGCGCGTGGCCGCTGCCCACGCCGGACTTCCACTCGCGCTGCACGTGGGTGGCTTTGGTCAATGGGCCCAGGAACTCGCCGATCCGGCCTCGCCGCTCGTGGCGCACGCTCCCGAGGTCGTGTTCCTCGCCGTTGCCGCGGACGCGCTCCTCCCGCTGCACGCCGACGACCCCTTCGCACCGAAGGAGGCACTGGACCAGGAACGATCCGAGGCGGTCGACCTGCTCTCCGGGCTCCTCGACGCGGCTTCGAGCCGACTGCCCTCCACCACGTTCATCCTCCACACATTCGCCGTTCCCGAACACGCGCCCCTCGGCGTGGCGGATCCCGCCGCTCCGAGCGGCCACCGGGCCCGCTTCGCCGAGGTGGACGCCGCCGTGCGTGCGCTCGCGGCGCAGCGTGCTCCCCGGGTTGTGTTGCTCGATCAGGAACGTGCCGAGGCGGCCCACGGCAAGGGTCGGGTCCGCGACGACCGCATGTGGTACATGGCGAGCCTGCCGTACTCCGAATCGTTCCTTCCGGTGCTCGCCAAGTCCCAGGTCCGGGTGCTGCGGGCGCTCAAGGGGCGGACACGAAAATGCATCGTGCTGGACCTCGACAATACCTTGTGGGGCGGCGTGGTCGGCGAGGACGGAGTGGATCGCCTGCACGTGGGCGGGACCGCGGCGCCCGGAAATGCGTTCGCGGATCTGCAACGCGTGCTCGCGCGGCTCAAGGAGCGGGGTGTCCTGCTCGCCGTGTGCAGCAAGAACAATCTCGAGGACGCTTTGCCGGCCCTCGAATCGCACCCGGGCATGCGCCTGCGACCCACCGATTTCGCCGCTCTGCGCATCAATTGGGACGACAAGGCGACGAACCTCGTTTCGATTGCGCGCGAACTCAACATCGGCCTCGATAGTTTGGTGTTCCTCGACGACAATCCGGCGGAGCGCGGCTTGGTGCGCGAGCGCCTACCCGATGTCCTGGTGCCGGAACTGCCCCGCGACCCCGCGGGCTACGCGCGCCTCGTGCGCGAGCTCGATGTGTTCGACACGCTCGCGGTCACCGCCGAGGATCGGGATCGCGCCAAGCAGTATGCCGAGCAACGCGAGCGCAAGGCGTTCGAGGAAACCGCCGCGGGCGACCTGCACGGCTACCTGCACGGCCTTGGTATCCGGGTGCGCATCGACGCCGGGCATGCGGGAAACCTGCCGCGCATCGCCCAGCTCATCAACAAGACCAACCAGTTCAACGCCACCACGCGGCGACATACGGAGGCGCAGGTCGCGGCGATGGCGTCGTCGCCCGACTGGGTGGTGCGTGCGATGGATGTTGCCGACAAGTTTGGCGAAAGCGGCCTGACCGCGGTGGCGATCGCGCGCACCACCGAGCCGTTTTGGGAAATCGATTCGTTCCTGTTGTCGTGCCGCATCC
>JBJTRZ010000025.1:0-3665 GCA_046076415.1 Armatimonadota bacterium | reverse complement strand
CCACCTGCTCGTCGGTGAGGGAGAGGACGCGGTTGAAGACGGCAAGCCGATGGAACGGCAGCCTTCGGTCGAGGCGCGCGGCATGCCACGCGAACCGACGTCGCGTGCCGGTCTGCACCATGGCGATCAGCCGCATCATCTTGGCATGGTCGACGGAATCGCGGCGCAGGTTGGACGCGGTGCGATCGATCCCGTAGACCGCGCACGGCGCTCCATCGGTGGGGCGGGTCTCCACCACGCGCACCAGACCGGAGTCGAGCAGGATGCGGACATGGCGGTACAGCGACGTGCCGGGCACGGGGCGGCCAAGGGATGCCTCGAGACGCAGGCCTATTTCAGCGATCGTGCCCGGTCGCGCATCGAGGAGATCGACCACACGCCCGCGGATCGGGTGCAGCAAGGCATCGACAGGTTCCATCGCGCCCAGCATACCCAATATTTTCATTTTTGGTAAATGGCGGAATCGCGGGGTCCCACCCGTTGGAGGAAGCCGGCGCCGGCACGGGGAACCCATGCCCGAAAGCGATTCCCGATCCGTGTCGCGCCGTTCCCCGGTCGCGGCGCGGCCGGTTTCGGCGGCGAATTCCCGAACCGTCGCCTGCCGGCGGATTTTCTCCGTCCTGAAAGGACACCCCCATGTGGCTGAACCGACCCGAGGATGTCGCCCGCTTCACCCGGGCATGGGAGGGAGCGCGCGATGCCAACGGCCGTCCGCTCGTGCCCGATTCGGTGCTCGCGCGGATGGCGGATGTCACGGTCGAGGAGGCATGGGGCGTGCTCCGCGAACACGGCTACCATTTCCAGTACGCCGGGGACTGGCGCATCCTCCACGAGGATCAGGTGCTGGTCGGACGGGCCGTGACCGCGTCGTATGTTCCCACGCGGCCCGATCTCCACGCGCTTGTCGAGGAATGGGGGCGCTCCCAAGGGTCGGTCGGCCTGCACAACTCGTTCGTGATCGACAAACTTGAACGCGGCGACGTGTTGGTGGTGGATCTCTACGGAAAGATCAAGGAAGGGACGTTCGCGGGAGACAATCTGGGCACCGCCATCGCGGAGCGCACGGGGCGGGGCCTCGTGGTGGATGGCGGGGTGCGGGATGTGGTTCGAATGGGAGCGATCCCCGACCTCAATGTCTTCCACAAAGGCGTGGACGCCAGTGGGATCGCGGATGTTTGCCTGCAGTATGTCAACGGACCGGTGCGCATCGGCGCGGCGGTCTGCCTCCCCGGCGACGTGGTGCTGGGAACCATCGGGGGCGTGGTGTTTATTCCCGCCCATCTCGCCGAGGAGGTGTGCACCCGGTCGGAGCGCATCCGCAAAATGGACGAATGGGGACAGCAGCGGATGCGCGAAGGCATCCACACGTCGGGCGAGGTCGACGGGGTCTGGACCGATGCGATGAAGGCGGACTTCGAAACTTGGCTGGAGGCGAACCCATGATTCCGATGCTCGCCGACCGGGCGATCGACCCGGAAGCGATTCCGTGGGTCCCCCAGGGCGACGGGGTGTGGTTTCGACCGCTGCGTTTCGACCTTTCCACCGGCACTTGGGTCAATGTCATGCGCATCGCCCGCGGCGGACGCATCAACCGTCACCGCCACGCCGGGGGCTCGGTGACCGGCTACGTGCTCTCGGGCACGTGGAGGTATCTCGAGCGCGATTGGGTGGCCCGTGCCGGAATGTTCGTCTGGGAACCGCCTGGGGATATCCACACGCTGGTGGTGGAGGAAGGCGAGGAAATGCGGACGCTTTTCCAAGTTTCCGGAATACTGCAATACCTCGACGACGCGGACCGGGTGGTCGGGCACGACGACGTTTTCACCAAGCTCGCCCGGTACCAATATTGGTGCCGGACGGCCGGCATCGCCGAAATCGACCTTTGCTACTGAAATGCCCGCGTCCTTCGACCTGACCGGCCGCGTGGCCGTCGTGACGGGAGCCGCCCGCGGCCTGGGGGCGGGAATCGCCGTCGCGCTCGCCGCCGCCGGAGCCGACATCGTGGCGGTGGACCGCGACGATCCCGGGGAAACGCTTGCTCGTTGCCGCGAACAGGGCGTGCGCGCATATCCGCTGCTTCGCGATCTAGCGTTTCTCGATGCCATCGGAGCCGAGGCCTTGCTGGAGACCGCACGCGAGCTTGCGGGAGCAACCCCGGACATTCTGTGCCATGCGGCCGGGTTCATTCGACGCGCCCCCGCCGAGTCGACCTCCGACGACGACTGGTCCGCCGTGGTCGCCATCCACCTAGACACCGCGTTCGCGCTCTCCCGCGCTTTCGGAGCCCGCTGGCTCGCCGAGGAGCGCACGGGAAAGATCATCCTCGTGGCCTCGATGCTCACCTGGTTCGGTGGCCGGCATGCGGTCGCCTACGCCGCCGCCAAGAGCGGCCTCGGGGGATTGACGCGCGCACTCGCCGCCGAATGGGCCGGGCGGGGAATCAATGTCAATGCGTTGGCGCCGGGGTGGTTCGAAACCGACCTGACCGCAGCGCTGCGCGCCGATCCGGACCGCGAAACGGCCATCCGAACCCGGATCCCCGCCGGCCGCTGGGGGCGCCCGGACGATCTCGCCGGAGCGACCGTTTTCCTCGCAAGCCCCGCCTCCGACTACATCCACGGCGTGGTCCTGCCCGTCGACGGGGGATATCGCATCGGCTAGACCGCGGCAGGAGGCAGCCGGCCCATTGGCGAAGGGACCTTCGGCGCAGCGACGCGCCATGGAGGAACCCCATGTCGACCCCGTTCGCAGATCGTCCCTTGGTCCGACTCCGCACGGAGCACGCGGAAGCGGTCTTCGATCTGGGGGGTGGATCCCTGGTCGATTTCCACGCCACCGGATCGGTAAACCCGCTGGGATGGCTCGCCCCGGACGACCGGGACGCCGCCAATCGGCCCATGGCCCACTTCCTTTGCTGCGACCGATGGGGGCAACCGTCTCCGGGGGAACAGGCCGCCGGCATGCCGTTCCATGGCGAAGCCACCCGCGTCAAGTGGCAACTCGGCTCCGGTCCGGGTCGTGAACGGATCATGGGAGCCACGTTGCCGATGGCGGGAATGGAGATCCAGCGCAGGGCGCGCCTCGCCGACGGTGCCGCCGTTTTGCGGGTGGATGAAACCTTTCGAAACGTTCAAACGTTGGGCAAGATCCACAACGTCGTCCAGCACCCCACCCTCGGCCCTCCGTTCCTCGACACCGAGACCGTGGTGGATAGCAACGCGGGCAAGGGGTTTTCCCAACACGCCCCCTTGCCCAATCCGGAACGCACGTCCTTCCGCTGGCCCAAGGCCGTCCACGAAGGCGCCACCATCGACCTTCGACGCCTGGGCTCCGACCCCCGCCCCAACGTGACCAGTTTCGTGATCGACGATCCCATCGGCTGGGTGGTGGCCTGCAGCCCCACGACGCGAACGTTGATCGGGTACGCGTGGAAACGCGAACACTACCCTTGGTTCAATTGTTGGCGCCATGTCGACGACGCGGGTTCCCCCCTCGCCCGCGGGCTGGAATTCGGCACGACCGGACTGCACCAACCATTCGACGTGCTGACCGCCAAGGGTTCCATTTTCGGACGCCCGCTCGTGGCGTTCCTCGACGCCGGCGCTTCCATCACGCGTTCCTACCTGGCGTTCACCGCGCCCCTCCCCTCGGGATGGACGGGGGTC
>JBJTRZ010000024.1:0-12610 GCA_046076415.1 Armatimonadota bacterium | reverse complement strand
GCCACCACCGTAGCCACCGCCGCCACCGGAGCGTCCACCACCGCCACCGCTGCCGCCTTCGCGGGCGCGGGCTTCGTTCACGGTGAGGGTGCGGCCGCCGTAGTTGGCGCCGTTGAACTGCGCGATGGCCGCTTGAGCCTCGCCGTCCTCGGGCATTTCCACGAAGCCGAAGCCACGGGACTGGCCGGTGAAGCGGTCTTCCATGACCATCGCGTCACCCACGGTGCCGCATTGGCCGAAGAGCTCCTTGAGTTCGTCGGAAGTGGTGCGGAACGGAAGTCCGCCAACATAGATTCGCATGGTACTGCTCTCTCCATCGGTCGACCGCATCCCGAATTCCGGGTGGTCGCCGCCGCCCTGCTTGCGAACGAGGGGCGCGGCCGATCCGCGCCGCCGGTGCTGCGTACCGATCCTGAGAGCAGAAACGCCGGGGAAAGCCGAGGAGGGAATCGCCTGCGATATCCCTGGAAGCCAAACCGGAACGAAATCTTCTGTCCGCCGAACGAAACGATTCCGGGAGGCGGGCGACACCCCCCACTAACGCACGGTACCAAGTATACGGCAGCCGGCGACGCCGTGCAAATTGCGGGCAGGCACGCAAAAGGACGGCGGGATTGTTCCCGCCGTCCTCGTGGCTTGGATGGCTCCGAATTACTTCGGGATCGGCTTGCCCATCGCCTTGTACGCGTCCTCGATCGCCTTGACGTCGGCGGCCGCGGCCGCGTTCTTGGCATCGGCCTTCACCGCGGCGCGGAGCGTCGCGAGCGCGGTCGGGTAGCGCTTGACCGGCGGCACGGACGTGTCGAGCATCTGCGCGTGGCCGAGCTTGGCCAACGCATCGCCGAGGGCGACCTTCGCGGCGGCGTTCTTCGGCGACTTCTTCACCGCCGCCGCGGCGGCGTTCGCCTTCTTCCGCAGGTCGGCCACGGACGGCCCGGCCGGCTTGGTCTCCTCGGCCGGCTTGGTTTCGGCGGCCTTGGGCGGAGTCCAGGACTTGGGCTTCGAATCGGCTTCGGGGCCGATCTCGACGCCGGCCTTCTTGGCCTCGGCCGCATCGTCGAAGCCGGCGAAGCTCAGGCCATTGTCATGGTAGAAGTTGCCGCGATAGTTGCGCATCGGAGGCGTGGTGTGGCAGTAGCTGCACTTCAAGCCTTCCTTCATGGCGAACGGGGGCTTGGCTTGGGCGGTTCCCGCGACGACCGCGAGGACCGTTGCGCCGAGGATGGCGCGACCGGTAAGGGACATTCGAACCTCCTGAAATCTCGAGCGGCGCTGCGACGTAGGTCGCCGCAGCCTCCGATTCCGACGGTTTTTTTCGACGAGGCCCGCCGCACCTCCTCCAACGAAAATACTTCTCGATCAGGCCTCGAGCACCGCGTCCAAATGACACAGGCGTTGACGGGCCGTTCCTCCCGGCTGGTCGTCGAGCGGAAACATTCGGTCCGCTCCGAGCAGACCCGATTCCACATGCATCAAATGACGGCGCGCCTGCTCGATGCGGTAGGGCGGAACGGTCGGGTCGAACTCGGCGTCGGCCAGGAAATCGCGCAGGCGCCGACGTAGCAGGCGCTCCACCAACGCGCGATCCCGCCGGTCGATCTCAGGGGACGCTTCCATTTCCACGAGGAAATCCAGCAAAGGGGTCATCGAGCACTTTCTACCGCGAAGCACGGCCCAACGTCCATGCTCAGGGCACCAATCCCGACGCGCACGGTTCGTTTCCCACCCCGGAACGCAACAAATCCGCCATTGCGTCGATCGCACGGTCGATATCGGAAACATCGTTGTGGAGCGCCGAGGGCGCCAAGCGAATGTGGTCCGGGGGACGGTGATCCGGAACGATGCCCCGTGCGCGCATCGCTCGGCACAGCGCACCAGCCGCGGGGTGGATGAGCGCGATATGCCCCCCTCGGCGCGACCGATCCCGCGGCGTCGCGATCCCCACGCCGAGTGGAACCAGGTCCGAGACGGCGCGCAGGAGGAGATGATCGGTCAACGCGAGCGAACGCGAACGGATCCATTCCATGCCCGCTTCCTCGATGGGTCGCAAGGATCCATCGAGCGCGGCGAGCGAGAATACATGGGTGGTGCCGGTCTGCAGTCCGTAGGCCCCGTCGGCCGGATCGAACGGCGCGCCTTGGCGGAACAAGCCTTCCTTGCGCCCGCCGAACCACCCCGCGATTCCGGGGGCTCGGCCGTGGTGCCGCGGACCGAGGTACAAACCGCCCACCGCGCCGGGTCCCGCACCGCACCATTTGTAGTGGCACCAGTAGGCGCCGTCGACGCCGTCGCGGTCGAAATGGTGCGGCACCACCCCCATCGAATGCGCGCAGTCCCAAAGCACGAGCGTCCCGCTCGCGCGTCCCGCCGCCGTGATTCGGCCCATTTCCAGCAATTGCCCCGTCGTGTAGACCACCGAGGGCAGCACCGCCACCGCGAACTCGGACAATCGCGCGACGATCGCCGCGTCGTCGAGCAGCCCATCCGGCCCCGAAGCGATCGCCTCGACCACCTGCTCCGGGTCGAGGCCGCGCAGGCGCACGTGGCTCTCGATCGCATAGCGGTCGGTGGGAAACGCGGTGGAATCCACCAAAATGCGGCCACGCCCGTCCCAGAGGGTCGCGAGCAGTTGATGCAGGTTCACCGTGATCGAACCGGTGGCCACGACCGTTCCCGGTGCGGCTCCCACGAGCGCACCCACCCGGTCACCCAGCCGTTCGGCCAGGAAGAGCCACGGCGCGTTCCCCTCCGTCCAACCCTCGATCCGGTGCGCCACCCAATCGTCGACCGCACCCCGCACCGCTTCCACCGCATCCCGGGTCGCGGCGCCGAGCGAGTTGCCATCGAGATACACGAGGCCCTCGGGCAGCAGATGGCGGTCGCGAAAGGGCGTGTTGGGGATCATGCGGTTTCGATTCGTCCCGCTCGAAGACGCCAAACGCGCGCGGCGTCCACGGTGTCGGGCGGGAGCACGCTGGTCTCGGTGGTGGTCAGGAACGTTTGCCCACCACGTTGAAGCGCATGCGCCAGCACTTGGGATCGGCGACGTTCGTCGAGGTCGGAAAGCACGTCGTCGAGCAAAACAACAGGCGGATCCCCGGAAAGTTCCTCGGCAAGCACCCGTTCGGCCATGCGCAGCGCCAGCGCCGCGGTGCGCTGTTGCCCCTGGGAGCCGAAATTGCGAACCTCCACGGTTTGCCCCTCCCCGTTTCCCACCGAAAGCATTACGTCATCGCGTTGCGGTCCGGCGAGGGTCGTGCCCCGCGCGATCTCTTCCGACCGAACCCGCGCCAGGGCTTCGCGGAACGCATCCACCGCGGCTTCGACGGAGGCTTCGGCGGGAAGAGCGAACGACGGCTTGTACGCCACGGTAAGCTTTTCCACGCCGTCGCTGAGCAACCCGTGCATCGCGGCTGCGTGCGGCGCGAGGCGTGCGAGGAAATCGGCGCGCCGTTCGACGATCCGCGCACCATGGACCGCGAGCGCCTCGCTCCACGCGTCGAGCGAATCGGCATCCACCGCGCGGCGCCGCACGTCCTTGAGCAGACGGTTGCGTTGCTCGAGGGCCTTCCGGTACGCACCGAGCGCAAGCGCGTACCGGGGCGAAACCTGCGAAATCGCGTAGTCGAGGAAACGGCGGCGCTCGGTGGGTTCACCGCGCACCATATCCACATCGTTGACGGAAAACAGCACCACTTGGAGGCGGCCCAGCAGATCCACGGTGCGGTTTTGCCGGACCCCGTCGATCCGGACCCGTTTGCGATCGGGTTCGGTGGAGCCCGCGGCCGCGATCGCGACCTCGAGGTCGGCGGTTTCCCCGGCCGAGGACCCCCCGCGTTCGATCGTCGTCAGGCAGCGCGTCGCCGGAGCCCCGAATCGGACGAGTTCGACATCGCGCGCGGTGCGATGGCTCTTGGTGGTCGCGAGCACGTGCAGCGACTCGAGCAGGCTGGTCTTGCCCTGCGCATTCGGTCCGACCACCAGGTTGAGGCCCGCCTCCGGTTCGATCGCGAGGTCCGCGATGTTGCGGAAATCGTGGAGGGCGAGGCGCCGAACGAGCACGGAGCATTGTAGCCTTCGGGTGAAAGCGGTGCCCGAAAAGGACGGGGCCGGGTGGCTAACCACCCGGCCCCGCAGGGGTCAAATCGACCGTCAGAGACCGCGGTATTGGATAACCAGGGAGTCCATCCGGTCCGCCTGACCCGCCGTGAACTGGAACATGGCCCGGTCGTCGGTGTAGTCCATGAAGTTCTCCACCGGGTCGCGTCCGGGAAATCTGTTGCCCGTGCAGGTATCCGGGTAGGGAGGCGGCGCACCGTAGAACGCGGACCGTTCCGCCGGAGTATCCGAGACCAGGTCCCCGCCCGACGTGGCGTTGTTGGCGCATCCGCCTTGGAACGTATGGTAGAGGCCCAGCCAGTGGCCCGCCTCGTGCGTCGCCGTGTCGCCCAAATTGTAGGGAGCGGCGGATCCACCCGGAAGGGACTGGTTGAGCAGGACCACCCCATCGAGCTTCGGCTTGGAGGCGTAGTTGGAGGGGAACGTTGCCCAGCCGAGCAGTCCGCCACCAATGCCCGCCACGTAAATATTGAGCGTCTCGGGTCCGCCGACGCGCAACGCGTTCTTCATGTTCGTTTCCGCGGTGGAGTTGGGCGACACCGTGTACCAGGTGCTGTTGTCGGTTCGCGTCGTTTGGACCAGCGTGAAGCGGAACGGTGTATTCGCGGTGGGCTGCGCGGACGCCCCCTGATTGACGGCGCGATCGGTGTCGGCGCCGGAATAGGCTTTGTTGAGCACCGCGATCTGGTTCTGGATCCACGTGTCGGAAACGTCGCCCGTGCCGTCGCTGCGGCGGATCACGTGCACGACGACATTGATGTTCACCGAGCCCGCGCCGCGGGCGAACAGCGTGGCGTTGAGGCCGCGGAACGCGCGCAATTCGTTCTGCACCCGCTCCACTTCCGCCACGGGGAGGTCGGGCGTGCCGCACCGCAGGTTCGCCCGCTCGTAGGCCGGCTGGCTCGGGAACGCCCACCCGCCGATGCGGAACGTCGTGTCGCGTTGCGGCGAAGCCGCCACGGTGGCCATACCCGCCACGCCGGCCAGGCCGATGGCGATCCCCGCGAGGGCGGAGGTAAATCTGCTGCGAATCATCTTTTGGATCCTCCCCGAATCGATGCGGCACGTTTCCTGCACGGAAAACGACCGACTCCGTGTGTCAACGTACACGTTATGTCCCAAACGTGCGCCTCGGCAAACCCCGGACCGTATTTCCCTAGGAAATACCGGCTAATTTGCGTACGTAAACCGCTCGAACCCGCAAAAACACCGGCTCCCGATCGTTAGAAACCCCGCACCTTGAGCCAAGCCGCGCACGCCGCCGGCCAGCCCAGGGTTTCCGGGTATTCCGGCTTGCCCATGCCGATGCCATGGGGCCCTTGTTGGTACACCTGCATCGCGAACGGGACCCCATTGCGGGCGCAGGCCTCCGCGAACAACAGACTGTTCTCCACCGGCACCGCCTTGTCGTCGACCGTATGCACCAGGAATGTCGCGGGGGTGGTGCGATCCACGGCATTTTGGGTGGAGAGCTGGCGAACGAGGGATGCGGGCGCTCCGGGGCCCAAAAGATTGTCGCGCGAACCCCCGTGCGCCGCGGGACCCTCCAAGGTGATCACCGGATAGATCAGGATCGCCGCATCGGGTCGCTCTTCGGGCGCTCCCGGCAACGTGGCGGCGGTCGACGCCAGATGCCCCCCGGCGGAAAAGCCGAGGATGCCCACTTTCTGGAATCCGCGCTTGCGCAAGACCCGAATCGCCTGACGCGCGTCGGCGAGCGGAGCCGGATGCCGGTATCCCCGCGCTCCCACCCGGTAAATGCACGTGGCACCGGCGATTCCAAGCCCGGCCAGCCATTTGGAAACGGGATCCCCTTCGTAGGGCGCATGACCGCCGTACCCGCCTCCCGGGAGCACCACCACCGCGCTGCGGGTCGGGCGATCCGGCGCGAACACGGTGAGCGTCGGTTTGTCGTCGGTTCCGTCGTTGCGCGCATGGGGCATCGTGCCGGCGGGCCAAAGGTCGAGGGTTTCCATGCGCGGATCCTACCCCGAATCGGTGCCGGTCGGGAAACCGGCCTCCCGCAGTCTTACCGCGCGCGCCCGCCACGCTCCCGGGGTTCGGCCCGTTTCGGCCCGAACCGACCGCGCCAGATGCGGCGCGTCCGTGAAGCCCGTCTCGGAGGCGATGCGGGCGACGGTCCACGTGGTGCGTGCGAGCAGTTCGACGGCGCGGCGAACGCGAACGGCCCGCAGATGCTGGCGCGGCGTGCGTCCGACGGCGGCGGAGAACACTTCCGTGAAACGGTCGGGCGAAAGGAACACCGCGGCGGCCACTTCCGCCACGCGCAACGAACGCCCGTGGTGATCGTCGATATAGCGCAGCGCCGCGTCGACCGTGCCCTCCCGTCGCCCGCGCGAGGAATGCTCGACCTCCGGGCCGCGTGCGGCCCGCGCGAGCAGGACCAGGAGCCGGAGGAAGCCCGTGCGTGCCATCAATGCGCCATCGGGCGTGCCCGAGACCCATTCGGCTCGGATGGCGTCCGCGAGATCCCGCGCCCGCGCGAACGCATCGGGGGTGAGGCGCAGCCATCGCGCCTCGCCGGCGGCGCCGGACTCGGGCGAGGGATGCAGGAGCGTTTGAAATCCGGAGGTTGCGGAGAGGAGCGAGCGCTCAGACTCCGCCAGCACGGCGGGGAGGAAGTGGAAGGTATCGAAGGCGAGTGCGTCGACGGCGGTGAAGCGGTGCGACATCCCCGGCCGCATCACCGTCACGTCGCCGGGCGCCACCGGCCACGCGCGCTCGTCTACCCGATGGACACCGGTCCCGGAGCGTGCGAGGTATAGCGAGAAGAAGTCGCGATGGACATGGGGTCGCTGGGTCCATTCGCCGTGCCGCGCGACCGTGTCGGTCAGCACCACCAAGGGAACGCCGTGGCGCACGGCGGTGTCGGGATGACGGGCGGAGAGCACGGCGAACTCGTGGAAGCGGGCCGCGGCTCCTTGTACGTTTTCGACCACCACCGGAAATGTACAACAATCGGCGGGTTTCGTGCTTGCCCCCGCTCCACGACCCGTGCAGAATCATCCCATGCTCACCGATGAACAAGTGGCCTCGTTTCGCGCCAACGGGTTCCTGGTGTTCGGTCCGGTCCTCGACGCCGAGGAACTCGCGGACCTGCGCACCGCCCTCGACCGCGTGCTCTCCGGCGACAGCCCCAAGTCGCCCGAAGCCAACCGCAACCTGACCGGCGACCCCGACAATGTCGTCACCCAGATCGTCAACATTTGGGAGGCCGAACCCGCGTTCGAGCGCCACCTCCACCACCCCCGCATCGTGCCGATGATCGCCCAGCTCATGGGCGCGGACACGGTCCGGGTTTGGCACGACCAAATCCAAATCAAGCCCCCGCGCGTGGGTGGCCCCACCATCTGGCATCAGGACCATCCGTATTGGCCGGTCATCCAGCCCGCGGATCTGGTCAGCGCCTGGGTGGCGCTCGAGGATGCCACGATCGAGAACGGCGCGATGGCGATGGTGCGCCGCTCGCACCTTTGGGGCCCCTACAACGGCGGCACCGTGGGCAGCGACCCCACCGACTGGGGCCCCGCCGCCGACCCGTCGTTCCTGCCCGAAGGCGAGCGCATCGAGGTGGTTCCCGTTCCCGTGCCGGCCGGCGGGCTGGTTTTCCACCACTGCCTGACCTGGCATGGCGCCCGGCCCAACCGCACCGACACCAATCGTCCCGCCATCGCCGTCCACTACATGCCCGGCTGGACCCGGTACGAGCCCAACGGCGCGTCGCACCTCGTGGAACACCACATCGAAGTCGCACCCGGCGAACCGCTCGCAGGTGCCCACTTCCCCACCGTTTTCGAAAACGGGGTCCTCGTGCCCCCGCCCGCCCCCCGCGCCTGATTGGAGCCTCCCGTGATCGACCTTTCCGGACACCATGTCTTCATCGCCGGCGGCAGCCGTGGCATCGGTCGCGCCGCCGCCCTGTACGCCGCCCGCGCCGGCGCCAATGTCGCCGTCAATTATCTCTCGCGCCGCGACGCGGCCGAGGAGGTGGTGGCGCAGGTGCGTGCCCTCGGCCGCGAGGCGATCGCCCTCGCGGGCGATGTCTCCGACGAAGGCGTGGCGAAGGACTTGATCGCAAAGGCCGCGGACGCCCTCGGGCCGCTGCGCGGACTCGTCGTGTCGGCCGGGGTTTTCGAGCCCGGTCCGATCGACGAAATGACCACGGAGTTCTGGGACCACACCATGAAGGTGAACGTGCGGGGAACGTTCCTCGCCGTCCAGGCCGCCGCGCCCCATCTGCGCGCCGCCGGGGGCGGTTCGATCGTCATCTACACGTCCACGGCCGGCCAGCGGGGTTCGGATGTGTATTCCGCCTACGCCACCAGCAAGGGCGCCCAGATCCTTTTCATGCGGTCGATGGCCAAGGAACTCGGACGCGACAAAATCCGGGTCAACTGCATCGCTCCGGCGTGGACGGAAACCGATATGGCGGCGCCGTCGCTCGACGCGCCCGGCCGCGAGGAGGTCGCCGCCCAGTTCACGCTCGGCCGTATCGGTTTGCCCGAGGATGTCGCCGGTGCCACGATCTATCTGCTCTCCGATCTGGCGTCGTTCGTCACCGGCATGACCCTGACCGTCGATGGCGGCATGGACATGCGCGGCTGACGTCTCCGTTCCCACCTTCCGGAGGCCGCGTTTGCCCTACGTTTTCAGCTATTTCACCGGCAACGGCGAGGATGGGCTCCATCTCGCGGGAAGCCGCGACGGCCTGACCTGGAAGCCCTTGCGCGCGGGGCGTCCGTTCCTCGCGCCCTCCGTGGGCGGCAAGCTGATGCGGGACCCGTGCCTATGCGCCGGTCCGGACGGCATGTGGCACCTGGTGCACACGACCGGATGGTGGGACCGTGGGATCGGCGTGGCGCATTCGGCGAACTTGATCGACTGGAGCGCTCCGCGCTCCGTTCCGGTGATGGAGCACGAGCCCGGGGCGCTCAACGCGTGGGCCCCGGAATGCGTTTGGGACCCGGCGACGCGCCGTTTCGTGGTGTTTTGGGCCAGCACCATCCCGGGCCGTTTCCCCGAAACCGACGCAACGGGCGACCCCGGCGAGGGGGGAACTCGCTGCAACCACCGGATGTACCGTTCGACCACCACCGACTTCGTGCACTGGAGCCCGACCGAGCTCCATTACGACGGCGGCTTCAATGTGATCGATGCGACGCTCGTGCGCGACGGCGGGCGCTGGAGGATGATCGTCAAGGACGAAACCAAGGAGCCGGTGGCGCGAAAGCACTTGCGCGTGGTGGAGGGCAAGGGGCCGACCGGGCCTTGGCAAAGCGCCGGTCCCGCGTTCACCCCCGATTGGGTCGAAGGCCCGTCGGTGATCCGCGTGGGACGCGAGTGGTTTGTGTTGTACGACGCCTACACGCGGGGTCGCTACGAGGGATCGCGCACCCGCGACTTCAAGCATTTCGAGTCGATCTCCGACAAACTGTCGTTTCCGCCGGGTGCGCGCCACGGCACCGCCGTCGCCGTGGCGGAATCGGTGCTCGCGCGGCTCGAAGCCCTGCGCTGAACGGACCGGCGAACCGTCAGGAGTCGCCTGCTTCGGCAACCGCCGTCCGCCGAGCGAACCAATCCTCGGCGAGGATCGCCGCCACCGTGTCGTCCCATGGCTTGGTCGGCACGCGCATTCCGGGGGGAACCAGTCGGGCGATGCCGCGCGGCAGCGCCTCGCGCACCACGCGTTCCCGCGCCCTGCGGCTGGTGTGGGCCTCCGGCACCTTTTCGACGGGCACGGTGGCGGGCACCGCTTCCCGAATTGCCCGGGCCAGGCGCGCGCCATGGGTCCCGTCGCCCACCAGGATCCGTTCGGGATTCCATTCCCGCACCAACGGCAGCAGTCGCGCCACCAGACGTTCGGTGGCCACGATATCGCGCACGTGGAGCGTCGCGCGGCCGGCTTCATGGCCGGGCGACGCCACGACCAAACCACATTTCGCCCGGCCCGGGTCGATCGCGATCACGCGGAGTACGACCTCGTCCCCGCGGTTCACGGGCGGCCGCGCTCCCGATCGTCGCCGGCCGGTCGGACTTCGAAGTCGAGTTGGACCGTCTCTCCGGCGCGCAGATCCCGTGCGGTCTTGACCACCACCCGGGTCCGCCCGGCGACGCGCACTTCCTCCATCACCTTCAGCAACGCGTCCATACCCGCTTCGCCCACCGGCTCGAGGTCGAGGCCGGATCCGGAACTCACCGGAATCAAGCCGGCGCGCAGCAGTTTCCGGCGTATCTCGCCGCTCAGGAATGCGTAGAGGGTGTCGAGCACCTCCTGCCGTGGTCGATCCGGTTGGAGGACGATTTCCCCGAGTTCGGCGCCGGCGGCGAAGAGGAGCGGGTTCCGGTAGGTCTTGACCTCCACCGGCACCGGTTCGCCCACCACCGCGTTCGCCGTCGCGGTCAGCACCACCACGACGTCCTCGTTGGAACCCCGGATCGCCAGCGCCGTTTCGTGCAGCGCATCCATTTCGGAAACCACATCGACCCGTCCCGACCCGGACCGGACCCGTCGTTCGGGCACGTACACCGCGCGCAGGGCGCCCTTGCCGGTTCGGGCGCCGCGCCCCTCCGCCTTCTTGGCGGCGGCCGTCAGGAATCCCTCGAGCGCGTTCTGGACCTTCCACACCGAAACTCCGGGTGCGATCGGTAGCCGGGCCACTTCCTCGCCCACCCGGAACACGACGCGTCGATTGCGTAGCGCGTCCGCGGCGCGCACCATATCGTCGAGGGCCGCCTGGTATTCCTCGCGTTTGCGGCCGAGGTCCGCCACCTCCTCGGAGAGCCGGACCACCTCGGCCCGCTGCCCGGCGGCGAGGCGCGCCTGTTCCTCGAGGCGCGCGGCCTGCGTGGCGATGGTGCCGTCCTGATCGCCGATGCGCGCCTGTTGCGCGGCGATGCGCTCCGACTGCGACTCGATTTCGGCTTCCTGCGCGCGGAGCAACCGACGTTGCTCATCGAGCCGTTCCTTCTGGGTTCGCATCACCTGTTCGAAAACCCGTTCCGCATTGGCGACCTTGCCCTTTGCGGTTTCGGCATCGGCCAGGGCGGACTTCGTTCGGGTCTCGGCATCGGTGCGCTGCTTTTCGGCGATCGCGCGCCGGCTGGTGGCGTCTTCGACCGCCTTGCGCGCGGACTCGACGCGACGAACGGCTCGTTCCAGTTCGGAACGGGTGCTGCCCAGGCGATTGCGTTCCCCCGCGAGCGCCCGTTCCGCGTTGCCGAGCAAACGGCGGGCATCGGCGACATCGCGCTCGGCCTTGCGTTCGAGCTCCACCGCACGGTCGCGCGCCGTGGTGGCGGCGCGGGCTTCGCGGGCCGCCGAAACCGCGTCCGAGCGCAGGGCATCGACCCGTTCCTTGGCCGTGCGAATGTCGCTGCTGAGCCGTTGGTTGTCGGCGAGGAGGGCTTGGTTGTCGCGGGCCAGGGCCGCTCCGCGCGCCACGACATTGCGGAAACCCCGGCTCACGAGCATCATTCCCGCGAACGACGAGAGCATGATGCCGATGCCGGTCGCGATAGTGATCACGATCGCGGTGTGGCGCGGGCGCAAACCGAAGAGCGATTGGCGACGGCGCCCGATCTTGTGCCCGATGCGATCCCCCACCCAGGCGATGAAGCCCGAGAGCGGAATCAAAAGCAGGAAAAAGACGAGGAGCGTGTTCATGGCCGCGGGCCGCCGCAACGCATTCTACCGGAAGGGATCTCCCCGTCTGATTCAGCCCGCCTTGCGACGCACCAGCCAGAGTGCGCCGGCGGTGCCCAGCAGGTTGGGCAACTGGGCCGCGACCATGGGCGGCAGAATCCCCCCCTTGCCCATCGCCATGCCCACCTGGAGGAGGGTCCAGTAGGCGAACGTGAGCAAAACCGACAACCCGAACCCGACGCCTTTTCCCGAGCGACGCGGCTGCGTGCCCAGCGGCGCCCCGATCAACACGAACACCACGGTGGCGAGCGGAAACGCGTAGCGTTTGGCGATCTCGACCTCGGCCTCGCGGGCCTCGAGTTCGCGCCCTGCCATGCGCCGCAGGCGTGCGCGTTGGTAAAGGCGATCGGTGACCACCTCGATCACCGGCCGTGCCAGCGAGCGGATCTCGTCGGGAGTTCCGAGCGCGACCTCCTGCAGACGCGTATCGGGAGCACGGACCCCGATGAGGCTGCGGTGGTCGAACGACGTCACTCCTTCGTCGAGGATCCAGTTGCGGGTGCCCACCTTCCAGTCGGCCCGCGCAGCGGTGACCGTGACCAGCGGCGTGGAGCCCTCCCAGAGGGTGGCTTGAAGGCCTTTGAGCGATGCCTGGCCGCCCGACCCGAAGGAGACGCCGCCCTCGGCGTGGACGACCAGGCGGCGCCCCTCGGTTTCGGTGGAATAGTCGAACGCATCGCGTGCGGTGCCGGCGGTTCCCTTGCCCGAAGCCTGCTCGATCGCCGCCTGCCGCAGGTAGGCGAGGCGCGGCACTTCGCGCTGGTTGAG
>JBJTRZ010000023.1:0-2182 GCA_046076415.1 Armatimonadota bacterium | reverse complement strand
CGCCGCCTCCGCCGCCTCGACCGTGTCGATGTCGGCGAGCAGAGGACACCCGGTCGTCTCCCGCACCACGCGGATCAAATCCGCGGCCGAACCCTCGGGATGCGGCCGCTGCGTCGCATCGACCGCGATCATCCATGCGCCGGCGTCGGCAACCGCCACCGCCTCACGAATCCGTGGCGTGATGTAGACGTCCTCGAATCCGGGAACCACCACCTTCCATAGGCCGATCACCGGCACGCCGGGCACCGCCGCGTGGATCGCCGCGATGTCCTCAGGCGTGTTCGCACGGATCGCGACTCCGCCCCCCGCCACGGCCGCACGGGCCATTTTCGCCATGGTGTCGGAACCGAAGAGCGGTTCGTCGGGAAGCGCCTGGCAGGAGACGATCAATCGTCCACGAACGGATTCGAAGTGCGGATGCATGGGGCCATTGTAACGGGACCGAACCGGGGCGGGCAGGAACGGGGCGCCGCGGGCGGGAACGATGCGCGCAGCGGCCGCCCGTTGCCGCGGCCGTGCCCGATGTCCCAGCCCCAACTCTTGATGCGCCGAACGCGGACCACCCAACCGCTGGTGGCTGACGCCGTTTCCGTGCCGATCCGAACCGCCGTTCGCGGCGATGCCGCGGCGATCGGAGACCTTCTCGCCCGCGCCTTTCCCGAAAAGGAGTGGAGCACGGAACACGCACTGCGGACGTTCTTCGACGATCCCACCGTGCGGGCGACGTTCGTGGTCGAGCCCTCCCCCGGCGAGCCGCTGCTCGCCACCGCATCGGCCCGCATCGATGCCGTCAATTTCCCCGACGACGGGTATCTCCACTGGGTGGGCACCGACCCGGATGCGCGGGGACGGGGGCTCGGTCGCGCGGTCACCGTGGCGGCGATGGAGCATCTCCGGAATCTCGAACGGCCGACCGTCGTGCTGGAAACCGACGATCATCGGCTCCCGGCGATCCGCTTGTACCGTTCCCTCGGCTTCGAACCCGTGCCGTGGCACGAGTCCCATGCCGAGCGGTGGGATCGGGTCGAACACGCCCTCGCGAACCCCTCGACGATCGAACCCGCCTGATTTTCCATTCCGCGGCACCGCGCCGGAATCGATCGGACGCACCGCGCGTCAGGCGGCTCCCGGTACGGGCGGCCCGGCGAACGCATGGCGGTATCCCTCCGCCGCGTACGTCAGGATCGCATCGAAATGAAACACATCCGCGCGCACCAATCGTTCGAATTCGTTCACGATCCGCCCGGATTCCCCGTGGAGCGCCGGGTTGTCGGTGCAAATGGCGATCGGAACCCCGGCGGTCGCGCACCGTTCGAACACGGGGCCCAACTCGGCGACATCGCGCAGCGTGTTGGTGCGCAAATACGTGGCCGGGCACACCTCGAGGCAAATGCCCCGCGCCGCGAGTTCGGGCAACAGGTCGGGTCGGTGCAACCCGATCTGTATTCCGTGGCCAATGCGGTCCAGCAGCGGGAAAAGGTCGGGATGGATGTCCTCCGGATCCGACTCGGCCATGTGCGCGGTGGTGCGCAATCCGCGCGACCGCGCGTCTCCGTACAGGTCGCGCCACTGCTCGGGCGTGGGACCACCCGGCTGGTACGGACCCGCCAAATCGACTCCGACCACCTCCGGCAAACGCTCCGCCGCGTCGATGATCCGGCGATTGAGGTCGGGCGAAAACCCGCGGTCCATGCACAGCAGGAATGTCGTGCGGATGGGAAACTCCGTGCGCGCCGCGGCGATCACTTGGCGGGCAACGTCCCCCATCAACGCGAGGCGATCCGCCTCGGGGAGACCGGCGGGCGTGCGTTTGTACGGATTGAAACGCAGTTCGAGATAGTCGATCGATTCGAAGACCGACGCACCGCGCACGGCCCGTGTGGTGAAGTACCCGGGATCCTCGGCCTGCAATCCCTCCACCAGATGGTGCACCGTGAGGTAGTCGGCAAGGTCCGTGAACGGCCGTTCGAACACGGCGGCGAACGACGCGTAGTCGGGGTAGCGGCGGCGCAAACGGGTGGCATGGTCGCCGGGATGTTTGTCGACATATCCCCAGAGGATGCGAGGATGGGTCGCTCCGCCCAGATGGCGATGCAGGTCGGGGAATTGCACGGAGCGTCTACCGTTTGAAGCGGACCGTCGCGAGGGGCGATGCTTGTCCACCGGTGCCCACCGCCACCAC
>JBJTRZ010000022.1:0-6454 GCA_046076415.1 Armatimonadota bacterium | reverse complement strand
GACGGGTGTTCCGGCGGGGGGAGGGGGGAGGCGGGCTGTGGGGCGGCGACCGAGGCCCCCACCGCGCGCACGATGCCTTGGACGGACGGCGCTCCCACGATTTCGGTGCCGCTCGGCGGAGTCACCGCCACCGGGAAACGTCGTTCCTCCTCGACTCCTTCAACAGGTACTTCCGCATCGATGGATGCGAGGGCCGAGAGGCGCTGCGGATCGCCTCGCAGGACGATGGTTGGCGGTTCGAAAAGGATCGCGGAGATTCTCCATCCAGCGGCCGGGTTTCCCACGATGACCGGACTGAGCACCAAACGTTTCTCGGCGATTCGTGTTTTCGCTGCAACCCGAACGCGCACGTTGGCGGGCACGATTTCGATGTCCTCGACCACCTTCGCGTCGCTACCCATCGCCACCAGCGAAACCGTCGGTGCTTCCTTGCCGGTTTGCGCGGCCAATGCGGTCCGGGCGACCAATCGGGCGATTCGATCCAAATCCCGTTGCCATCCCACCACCCTCGCGCGTCCCGGCGATGCCGTGGCTTCCTCGATGGCGAATTCGTCGGAGGACTCCCCGTCCTCCCATTGGATCGTCACGGGAAATTCCCTGGATAGGCGCGCTTCGAGAATGCACTCGACCCGGGCGGGGCCTTCGACGCGCACGGTGCCTTCCATTCCGGCGGGAAGCTGGAATCGGACGGGCAGCCGGGATCGCCCCGGGGCCGCAGCCCGGGCATCGAGCAGGGCCTTCAAGGCGGTCCGTGCCGCCTCGACGGTTGCCGTAGGGCCGGTGATCACGACCGCGACCGGAGGGCTTTCGGGCAGCAAGGCGAGGTCGGCGGGGGCACCCACCAACACGGGACGAACGGCGGTCCGGATACTGATACGGGGATTGGTCTGCGCCGACGCCACCAAATAAAGCATCACCGCGATCGCGAGGCTCAGCAATTTGTAGGCGAAATTGCGCCGCATTGCTTCGAGCAGGGGCAGGATCATGGCCTGCCCTCCGTTCGTGGTCGAGGTCGCCGGAAGCCGATGCCTTTGCCCGGCAGGCGGAATGCGCCGAATCCTTCCAGCAACTTCTCGCGCAGGGTCTCGGGTTTGATTCCACGGACGAGCCGCCCACCTTGGGCGATCGAAATCGTGCCCGATTCCTCCGAGACCACCACGACCAACGCGTCCGAATTCTCCGACACGCCCATGGCCGCCCTGTGACGCATGTGCACGTTGGTGGCGATGTTCGGTGCATCCGAAAGCGGCAACGTGCAGCCGGCGGCGACCACGCGCCCACCGCGGATGATCACCGCACCATCGTGCAGTGGCGTGCCGACCTGGAAAATCGTGGTGAGCAGCTCCGCGGTGACACGGCTATCGAGCGGCGTGCCCGTCGCGGCAATGTCCTCGAGCCCCGTTTCACGCCCCATGACGACGAGCGCGCCGGTCTTGTGCGCCGCCAGCAAGGTGGCCGCCGCGACGACCGCCTCGATGGTTTCCGGGGTTTCCGGCTTGCGCGTGGCGCTCATCGGGGCACCCCAAAAATCGAGGCGCCCGAGCCGCTCCAGAACATCGCGCAATTCCGGGAGGAACAGGATCACGATGGCGACCGGCCCCAATGGCACGAATTGCCGAAGGATCCAGCCGAGGGTCACCAAACCAAGTCGGTCGGACGCCAGCAGCAGGAGAAAGAAGACACCGAGACCGATGAGGATCGGCCACGCACGCCGGCCTTTCGCCAGAACGATCAGTCGGTAGAGGACGTACCAGACCAGCAGGATGTCCAGCAACGCCGTGGCGATCTCGCGCACGTCGAGTCGGGGCAGGTCCAGGGGGAAGTTGGGCACGGCGGGGCAGTCCGAGTATACCGTGCGGGGGTGGTTTCCCTCCGGATCAGCCCTCGCGCAACCAACGCGCCGCATCGATGGCGTGGTAGGTGGCGACGATGTCTGCACCCGCGCGGTGGATGCCCGCCAACGTTTCCAAAACCACCCTGCGTTCGTTGATCCAACCATTGGCCGCCGCGGCCTTGACCATCGCGTATTCTCCGCTGACATGGTACGCGGCGAGGGGAGCGTCGATGCAGGCCCGCAGTCCGGAAAGAATGTCGAGGTAGGCCATCGCCGGCTTCACCATCAGGATATCGGCTCCTTCGGCGAGGTCGAGGCGCGCCTCGGTGCGGGCCGCCCTCGCGTCGCCGCCCGGATCCATTTGGTACCCGCGTCGATCTCCGAAAGCAGGCGCGGAATCCGCCGCTTCCCGGAACGGCCCGTAGAAAGCCGAAGCGTATTTCACGGCATAGGACAACAAAACGATGTCCTCTTGCCCCTTCGCATCCAAGGCCGAGCGGATCGCCCCGATACGACCGTCCATCATGTCGGAGGGGGCCACGATGTCGGCGCCGGCCCCTGCATGCGCGAGCGCAACCTTGACCAAACGTTCCACCGTCGGATCGTTGCGCACGCTCCCATCGTGAGCCAGGACGCCGCAATGTCCATGGTCGGTGTACTCGCACAAGCAGACGTCGGTCGCGATCACGAGATCGGGCACGGACGCTTTGATGGCCCGTACTGCCTGTGGCACGATGCCCTCCGGGTCCCAACCGCTCGACCCTTCGGCGTCCTTGGCACGCGGAAGTCCGAACAGCAGGACCCCGCCCACTCCGGCCTCTTGGGCGGCGGCGGCGAGTTCCACGGCGCTCGAGATCCCGTGCCGGGCGACTCCCGGCATCGACGCGATGGCTTGCGGCCGGTCGAGGCCTTCGGCAACGAACATCGGCAGCAGCCACTTGGCTGGAGCCGGATCGGTCCCTCGAACCAGCCCTCGAAGCCCTTCCGTGCGGCGAAGGCGGCGTGGGCGGTGGAGGGGGGGATGCATCGCGGCTATCATACCTCCATGGCCGAAGGTGCGGTTCCCCGGTATCCCGTGCGGTGGCGCCCGCCCATTGGTGCGCGAACCCGATTCGATCTCGCCCGCGCTCCGCTCGCCGACGCATGGTCGCGCCATCCGATACTGGGCGAACCGTCCCACGACGGTTTCGTCCGCGATGGGGTTGGCCCGTTCGTGCGGGGCGAGGCTCCGTTCCTGTGGCCGGTCAACGGTTTCCTGTTCGAAGATCCGCTCGACCGGTTCTGGTATGCCTACGTTGGCTATTATCTGGCGGGTTACGATTTGGGACCGGGCAAGCCGACCACGCACTGCCGGATCCACCGGTCCCGGGATCAGGGCCGTTCCTGGACCGAGCTTGGTCCGCTCTTCACGGATCCTTCCTTCCGCTTCGAGGGCGATCCCCATGCGGCCAATGTCGCCCCGGATGTTTCGGTGGTGCACGATGGTTCGCGGTACGTGCTCGCCTACGACTGGGTCCACGACACGGCCGACTGGGCAAGCGTCGGGCGGCCGGGCCCTGGAAGCGACAGCGGTGTCGGTATCGCGGTGGCGCCGCGACCCGAAGGACCTTGGACTCGCCTTCCGCGGCCCGTGCTGCGCAATTCGGACCACAGGCGTCGAACCGGACCGGGTGCACGGTACGGCCGCGCCTATGCGTCCTCGCTGATTCGGCGCAAACGGGATTGGCTGATTCTTTCCGATGTCGACTCGGGGAGCAGCTTCGCTTGGGGGCAGATCGCGATGACCGCGCCAACCCCGGAGGGACCTTGGTCCGCGCCGGAGCGTATCGTCGATCTCGAGGGGGACCGTTGGTATCCGGCGCCCATCGAGGCCTTTCCCGCGTTCGTGCACCGGGGCTATGTCTACGATCCCCGGACTTCGGTGGGACGAAATCGCAACCATCAAACACTTTGGCGTGCTCCGGTCGAGCGCGCCCATCGTGCGGATGCTTGGGAATTGCATCAATCGGGGTCCCTGTGGCATGCGGAGCCCGTGCCCGAGGAGGGTTTCGGTCTTTGGGGGCAAACGCTGGCCGGCTTTGTCGATTCCGTGGGCGAATTCCGCGTTCTCTTCACTTTGCGGGCCACTCCCGGTGGCGAGGGGACCGTGCGCACCGCCCATCGACCCTGGAACAAACCGTTCCGGGACCGGGGATTCGTGCTCTCCGCCCACGGCGGTGCCACCGCCACGTGGACACGTTTCGCCGCCGGAGCCTTCGAACTATCGGTGCAATGGCGCAGAACCGGCGGGGCCGCGCGGATCGTTTGGGGTACCGAGGCCATCCTCGGCGCGCAGGGACGGGCCGATGGCACCCCGCATCCGCTGGTAGGCAGCGGGGCGATGGCCCTCGAGGTGGATGATGCCGGAATGCGAATCGTTCGCGGTGTCGGGCCCGAGCGATCGGTGCTTGTGGAATCACCGTCGAAATCGGGCGCGGAATGGGTCGAATTCGTTCTCGCGCGCGACGAGGCCGGCAATGTAACTGTTTCCCGCGAAGGATCGGCAACCGTGCACGCGTCCGGGCCACCGGCGATCGAGTGCCTGGGGGTTCATCTCGATCCGGGCACGCACATCGATGTTTCCCGCTTCGAATTCCGTGGCAGCGCCCAGCCTGCCCGGTGGGTGCACCTGTGGACCGACGCGATCGCGGGCGCCGGTGTCGACGAGGCGCGTTGGAAGGAAACGCCGGACGCGCAATTCCGATTCGGACGCGGTGCCCGGTGCGATTCCGACCGGGTCAAATGGAGTTTCCGGGGTTGCGGGTACCGGCTATGGTTGCCGCGTGGGCCCGAATGGGGCACGGTCGACCTCGTGCTCGACGGCGTGGCGGTCGGGACGGTGGATTTGCATGCCGAGCGCCCGGAAGCATCGCGCGTCGTGCACGCGCGCGACGGCCTGAACGACGCGGGGCATGCGTTGACCGTGCGGGCTCGCACCGGTAGGATGCCCGTGGATTGCCTCGACGCACTGCTCGACGCGGTTCCTTCCCACCCATGATCCTTGGATTCCACCACGCCACCGCACTTGCCTCGGACGCTTCGGAGGTGGTTTCCTTCGTTCGCGATGTGCTCGGGCTGCGCCTCGTCAAACGCACCGTTGCCGACGACGATCCCACGGTCGGGCGGTTGATTTTCGGAGACGCGACGGGGAGCCCGGGCAGCCTGTTGTCGTTCTTCGTGGCGCCGGGATTCCTCGAGGGTCGGCGGGGCACGGGGCAGGCGGTCCAATTGGTGCTGTCGGTGCCGTCCGGCGAACGGGACGCGTGGCGCCAGCGATTGGCGGAGGCGGGAGTCGAGGCGCGGGAAGGTAGTGGCGACACCTTGTTCTTCACCGGGCCGGATGGCATTGGTTTCGGTTTGATCGCCGCGGGCGAGGATTCGGCGCCCCGAATCCACGGCGCGGTGCTCGCCAGCTGCGATCCTCCTGCCACGCAGGAATTCCTATCGCGCATCCTGGGATTGACGGTGGCGAAGGGTGGATACCTGTATGCGGGCGAAGACCCGCTGGCCAATTTGGTGCTGCTGCATCCGGGGGGGGCGGCGGTTCCCGAGGGAGTGGACGGCTCCGGCACGTGGCACCACGTGGCGTTCCGAGTCGGTGGGCTCGAAGGGTTGGACGTTGTCGCGGGCCGCCTCGCCGACGCCGGGTGGCAACACGAACGGGCGGTGCAGACCTGGTTTGAAACGGTGTCGTTCCGGGACCCGGGTGGAATCCTGGTGGTGGTGGCGACCGAGGGGCCGGGAATGACCGCCGACGAGCCCGTCGATGCGCTCGGGGAAGGGCTTCGGCTGCCGAAACGCTTCGAGCCCTACCGCGACGCGATCGTGCAGGCCGTGGGACCGTGGGTTTCCGGGGAAGGAACCCAGCCGCCCGTCGCGTAACGGACCGGCATGCAGATCACGGCGGTGCGCGCGCTCCCGCTCCGGGGGGCGACTCCCGACGGAGGCTGGGCGCAAGGATTCGATCCGGAAGAGGACCTCCACACGCTGGTGGCCGTCGAGACCGACGCCGGGATCACGGGCTGGGGCTCGGTGTTCACCTCGGGCAGTTTGGTCGAGGCCGCACTCCGCTTGTTGCGGCCCTACCTGCTTGGGGAAGAGGTCGAACCCGAGCGCGTGTCGGAAAAACTGCTGCAATGCACGTTCTGGCAAGGCCGGGGCGGCACCGTCGCGCATGCGATCAGCGGAATCGATATTGCGATGTGGGACGCCTACGGCAAGCAGTGCGGCCAGCCGGTCGGGCGTCTGCTGGGGGGACGGTATCGCGACCGGATTCGTCCCTACGCCTCCATCCTTTTCGCGGAGCCCAACGTTCTGCGACGGCGCCTCGAGGACGTCGTCGGCAGAGGATTCCGCGCAGTCAAGATGGGCTGGGCTCCGTTTGGCCGGGTGGACTCGGCCATGGACCGCACCTTGGTCCGCGTGGCGCGCGAGACGGTGGGCGATTCGATCGATCTGCTCGTGGACGCCGGGGGTTCCGAACAATACTGGCCCCACGGATACAAATGGGCGCTCGAGACGTCGAAGATGCTTGCCGACCACGGGGTGGGGTGGTTCGAGGAAGCGTTGCCTCCCGACGAC
>JBJTRZ010000021.1:0-6549 GCA_046076415.1 Armatimonadota bacterium | reverse complement strand
GACGGAGGAATTCGTCGGCGAGCACACCGGCGAGGATGACGCATCCGGTGACGGCGAATTCGAGCGACGAAGGAATGTGCAGCAAGGTGACCAGATTCTGCAGAACGCGCAGCAAGGCCGCGCCGAGCACGACGCCCAGTACGGAACCCTCGCCGCCCCGCAGGCTGCATCCCCCGAGTACGGCGGCGGCGATGCCGTAAAGTTCGTAACTGTTTCCGTGGGTCGCGGGCCCGACGGTGTTCGTGTAGAAGGCGAGCAATACCGCCGCGATGCCGGTGAGGAGCCCGCAGGCGACATAGGCCTGGAGGATCACCTTGCGGGCGTCGATGCCCGCGTACCGCGCGGCGTCTTCGCTCCGACCGACCGCGAAGAGGTGCCGTCCGTAAACGCTGCGATGGAGCACGACCCACAGGATGGCGGCGATTCCCAGCAGCATCAGGAACGTGTTGGGAATGCCCGCCGTGTTTTCCGCGACCAGTTTCGGCAGCCATTCGAACCCTTTGGCCATGCCGAACCCTTGGGTTTCGTCCTTGGCGATGGTCCGGGCGATTCCGCGGTAGACCAGCAGTCCGCAGAGCGTGACGAGGAAGGGCTGGAGGCGCAGGCGGGTCACGAGCAACCCGTGCACCAGACCGATCGCGCCGCCCACGACCACCACCGAGCCCACCGCGAGGGCCGCGGGATCGCCACGCTTGAGCCAAATGGCGAGCAGCACGCCCAGCAAGGCGAAGACGGATCCCACCGAAAGGTCGATTCCCCCCGTGATCACGACAAAGGCCAAGCCGAGACTGAAGATTCCGTAAATGCCCGTCAGTCGGGCCATGTTCTGGATGTTCTCGACCTTGAGGAAGTTGGGATTGGCGATCGCGGTGTAGACGCAGAGGAACACCAGCAGCAGCAGGATCCCCAGTTCCTTCTGCGCGACCAAGCGTCGGATCGGAACAGGAAGACGGTCAAGCATCGGGAACCGCCCTTCGCAGCACCGCTTCCTCGGTGGCCTCGGATTGGGGAATATCGCCGTTCACCATGCCGTCGCGAAGCACCAACACGCGATCGGAGATCCGAAGGACCTCCTCCATGTCGCTCGATATGACCAATACCGCCACTCCCTTGTCCGCGAGTTCACGGATCAATTTGTATATTTCGTCCTTGGCTCCCACATCGATGCCCCGGGTGGGTTCGTCGAAGATGAGGACTTTGGGGGAAAGTCCCAGCCAGCGTGCAAGCACCACTTTTTGTTGATTGCCGCCGGAAAGATTGGCGGCGATGGTCTCCACGGTGGGGGCCTTGACACCCAGTGCCGTTGCACGCTCGGTCGCGACCGCACGTTCCCGGCTCCGATCCACGATCCCACCGTGCTGGAGCGCGGCGAGGTCCGGCAAAGCGATGTTGTCGCGAATCGTCAACGACACGACCAAACCGTGGTGACGTCGATCCTCGGGCACCAGATAGATGCCCCGCGAGATGGCGTCCCGCGGGGATGCGATCCGAATTGGTTCGCCGTCCAGAAACACGACTCCCGCAACCGCCCGCGCGATGCCGAACAATGCCTCGGCCAGTTCGGTTCGTCCGGCGCCCACGAGTCCCGCCATCCCCACGACCTCCCCGGCTCGGAGGGTGAAGGTCGCCCCTGGGGCAGGGTGCCGCTGCGTCGCCAAGCCACGCACCTCGAGCACGGAAGGGCCGGCTTCCGCCGGGGTGCGCCCGGGATCCCGAGCGATATCGCGGCCCACCATCGCCGCGACCATGCGGTCGTGGGTGAGTTCGTGTCTCTCCAATATGCCGACGTTGCGCCCGTCGCGCAGCACCACCGCACGGTCGGCCACCGCCACCACCTCTCCGAGACGGTGGGTGATGTAGATAACGGCCACGCCCTGGGCGCGCAGTTCGGATACGACTTCAAGGAGGCGCGTGGTTTCGGTGGGAGTCAGGGACGAGGTCGGTTCGTCGAGGATCAGGATACGGGCGTCCTGGGCGAGTGCTCGGGCGACTTCCACCAATTGCCGGTGGGCAATCGGAAGATCCGAAACCATGGTGGACGGTGGGCAGGCAAGCCCGACGCGCTCCATCGCCATACCGGCGGTCCGATGCATCGCGGGGGTGTCCAGCAGCCCGCGCCGTCGTGGTTCGCGCCCGAGGCAAATGTTTCCCGCAATGTCCAGATTGTCGAGGACGGAGAGCTCCTGGTGGACGAAGGCAACGCCCTTTCGCGCGGCATCGGCGGGCGAGGACGGGATTCCCGGTGCCCCGGCGATTTCGATCGAACCCGCATCCGGTGCGACCACGCCACCGAGTATCTTCATCAAAGTCGATTTGCCGGCGCCGTTTTCGCCCAGCAAAGCGACGACTTCCCCGGGGGCCACCGAGAGGGAAACCGAATCCAGGGCGACGACGCCGGGGTATCGTTTCGATACCCCGGTCATCGCTAGCGCCGGGGACGGTTCCCCGTGGGACTCGATCAACCCTTGCCCGTTCGCTTCTTGAGTTCCGACCAGAACGCATCGACATCCGCGCTGCGGATGACTTTGGTGGGAACGATGATCTGCTTGTTCGCGGGAATCTCGGGGCTTTCGCCTTTCAGGAACGACGAGAGCATTTTCACGGACTGGTAGCCGAATTCGTAGGGTTGCTGGACCACCGTGCCCACGACATGGCCGTCCTTGATCGCCTGCAAGGTTTCATCCTGCTCGTCGAAACCGACGACCTTGATTTGCCCCAACTTCCCGGCGTCCTTGAGCGCGCTGACGATGGCGGGGGGATTGTAGGCGAACAGGCCGACCATCGCCTTGACATCCGGGTTGGCGCTCAGCATCTCGGTGACGTTCGTCTTGGCCTTGGCCTGATCGAAGTTGTCGGTGCGGGTGTCGACGACGATGATCTTGCTGCCGGCGAGGGCGTCCTTGACGCCTTGGATCCTATCCTTGGCATTCGCCTGATCCGTCGTGCCAATGAACAGGACGATCTTGCCGCCTTCCGGCAACGCTTCCTTCACGAGTTCGCCGGCTTGTTTGCCGGCCGCCAGGTTGTCGGTGCCGATGTAGACGCGACGTTTGGATTCGGGAGCATCGGAGTCCTGGGTGATCAGGATCGCCTTGTCCGCGACCGAGTCCAGGAACGTGGTCTGGTTCGCGGGATCCTTCGGGGAAATCGCGATTCCCTTGACGCCGTCGGCGAGCAGGCCGTCGACGATCGCCTTCTGCTCTTCCGGAGTGCCCTGCGCGGGCATCTCGAACCGCACCGAAACGTCGTCGAGTTCGGTGTCCGCCTTTTCGGCGCCGGCCTTGGCGATCAACCAAAAGTCGGCGACGCAGTTGGTGACGACGGCGACCTTGGTGCCCCCGGAGGCGCCTCCGGAGGAGGTGGTACCGCCGCCTGCGGTGCCGGGCTGCGACGACGGGCATCCAACCATAAAGGCGGTGCCGGCGAGGGCGACGAAGGTGGTGACGATGGTTCTTCGCATGGGGTCTCCCAGGAAAGGCGTGATTGGCGTGGCCGAACCGGCCCGTTTGCTCCTTGTTTCCGCGACCCCCACGTTGAATCCTGCCCGCGCGAAGGTCCTCGAGCCGGGAGTGGCCAATCGTGCCTCGGACCGTTGTTTGCGCTCGTGGCATGAAACTTGTGCACGCAATGGTCGGGTCCGTAATGCGGATGCCCTTGGAGGAACCAACATGCTTCGACGACTTGCGGCCCTCTCTCCCGCCATTCTCGCCGTTTCCGCCGCCCATGCACAGGAACCCGTCAGGCCGGCGGTCTTCATCGGCAATGGTCGCCCCCTGAGTTCCGTTTCACGAACTTTCGCCGGCGATTCCGTGTCGATTGTCGGACTCCGTGTTCCGTTTGGCGCCGCCACCGCCCAGCTCGCCCCCGACTGGGGCCGGGTCACCCTCGACATCGATTGGCAGAGGGTCTCGTCGGCGGGAAGTGCGTTTTCCGCATTCGGCGCTTATTTGACCGAGCGCATCCCCATCGGCAGGGTGCCCGAAGGTGCCGACGGCCGCCGCCGCCCTTGGTTCGGGCTCGGGCTTGGACTTGGTCAGGTCGGGTCGACCCTGAAAATCAAAATTCCGAACAGCAATCCGGTCAGATACGAGACGATCTCCCAAACGAAACTTCGAATGGGCGGCAAGGTCGTCGTTGGGAAGTACCTATCCGACAATATCTTTGTAGAGGGCGGCTATTTCCTACCAGGCACCCAGCTTGGGGTGGGAGCGAATTCGCTCGCGCTGGGCATTGGCGTCAAATTCTGACTCCACCGCGCGCCATGCGCGTTACGGGGTGGTCTTGGATCACCCCGGTCGGCTGGACGCCGGTCTTCCCGGGGTTCCGTCGCATGGCGCGAACCTCGGCACCGGCGAGCGGCTTAGGGCGGCGGTCCTCGATCCGAACCTTGGCGGACTCGATGTCTTCCTGCCCGGCGAGTGGCTCTCGGATCGGGAAACCTTGGGCAATATCGCGGCACGTGTGCTGTCGCCCGCCTTCCGAGGAACAGGACGGTTGGCGTTCCATGCCGTCGAACACGCTGCCCGCGTGCTTTCCGACGGTGTCCCGCGCATCCTGATCGCGGGCGATCCCGAGGATTACCCTGCGGTTCGCCATTTGCGGGATCGTTTCGCCACCGCACCCACCGCGATCGTGGTCCTCACGCATGGATTGGGTCATCGCGGATGCCACGAGGCCCTCGAACGACTGCGGGGCGCGTGTCCCGGTCCGGACGTGATCGTTTGCCTGTCGCGGGCGCTCGAAACGGCGCTCCGCCGCGGCCATCCATGGGTTGATTCGGATCGCGCTCCTTTCCGGTTGGCCCGAGTGGGAAACGGAGTGGAAACGGTGCGTTTTGCTCCGACCGCGGCCCCTTCAAAACGGGCCTTGAGAGCCAAATTCGGCATTCCTCCCAGCGCCGTGGTCGGCATCGTTCAAGGGAGGCTCACCGCACGGGGCAAGGCCGACCTGCTTCCCGTCGTTGATGCGTTCGCCGCGATCCAACCTTCCGGTGGGGAACGACTTTGGTTCGTGGGGGATTCCCACCCTCCCGGCTATGCGGAGTCCGTGATGGCTTATGCCGAACGACTGGGAATCGGTGGGAGAATTCTGCATACTCCGGCCGTGCCCATGGAGCAACGGCACGAACCGTTGGCCGCGTCCGACTTCCTGATCCTCCCGTCGGACACGGTTCAGGAAGCGCATCCCAATATCGTGGGCGAGGCGATGGCAACGGGCCTGCCCATCCTCGCGTCGCACTGGGATGGGCTGACCGACTGGATTGATCACGACGTGGAGGGGCTACTGGTTCCCACGTGGTCGGCGCCGATTCCCGAACGATTGGAAGGAGCCGTGGCGTGGCATGCCCCGACCACGCATTACCTGTTCGCCGCGGCCGGCGTCGTGGTCGATCCGGTGGCGCTGCGCTCGGGCCTTGCAAAACTCTACCGGGATCGGGAGTTGCGTCTTCGACTGGGGGCTGCGGCTCGGCGCCGGGCGCAATCCATGCCGTGGTCCGACATCCATCGGCAGTGGATGGGGGAGGCGAAGCGGTCCCTCGACGATGCGTTTGCGGAACATTCCACGGTGCGCGAGCAACGCCGCGTCGAGGCCCGCGCACGCGCGGGATTCCCCGCCGAGGGCGCGTTCGATCACTACGCGTCGATTCCGCCGACCGATTGGCGATCTCGCCGGGTTCGCGCGACCGAAACCGGACGCGGCGTTTTGGCCGGGTCGGTTGCGTTTCCCCTCGACGACGCATTGGTGCCGGCGTTGATTCCGGAGATACTGCAGGCGTGGTTCACGGTGCTTGACGATGGATCGGGATTGGGACACACTGTCGACGGCGCCGCCGCGGAGGTTTCGCACCGCGCGGGACGGTCGATCGACGAGGTTTTGTGGCATCTTGCCGTGCTCTCGAAACACGGATTGACGGTCGTCGAGTCCGGCGGCGAACCTGCGAATCAAGGAACCCAGCGATGCGTTTGATTTCCGGTGGCCTCGCGGCCCTTTCCCTAGCGATAGTTCTTGGTCGGCCCGTTGCCGCCCAGGATGCTTCGCCGTCCAAATACTTCGCCCATGTCGGCTTCAACCGGGCACTCTCCTCGAGCGTGCGCAATGCCCTTTCCGACACGGGTGTCGCGGCGGGTGCCGGACTTGTCCTGCGCAACGGCCTCGTTCGAACCGAAGGCTCCCAGTCCAGCGTTGAAATCGATTTCCTGCGGAATTCCGCCAATGGCGATCGGCTCGACACGGCGGGACTCGCGTATACCGTGCGCATCCCCACGGGGGCGGGCAACGACGACACGAAGCCGTATTACGGCCTTGGCCTCGGCTGGTACCGATCCGAGGCGAAGGCGACGAGCCAAGGAACCTCCGGAAGTCCCACCACGATCACGGAAAAGGCCACCAACTTCGGCGCGAAGTTCCTGGTGGGCGCGAACGTTGGCGGCAAGGCGTTTGCCGAAGCCTCCTACATCCTCTCCGGAAAGGTCGCGGGCGAAAAGACCGATTCGGTCAACTTCACGGTGGGCCTGCGTTTCTGATCCGCATCCCCCGATGGTGTCCGGC
>JBJTRZ010000020.1:0-10040 GCA_046076415.1 Armatimonadota bacterium | reverse complement strand
CGAGGCCCGATTGCTCGGCGCGCGGGTCGACTTGTCCGCCGATTTGCTCAAGGTCGGGCATCATGGCAGCGCAACGTCCACGAACCCCGAATTCCTTCGGACGATCGGCCCGAAGATCGCCGTCGTTTCCGTCGGAAAACGAAACCGGTACGGGCATCCTTCACCGCGCGTGCTCCAGCGACTTGCCGAGAACGGAGTACAAACGTGGAGAACCGATGTTTCGGGAGCAATCCTTGCCGAAACCGATGGTGCCCGGTGGTTCGTGCACGGCTACAGAAAGCAAAACGGCCCGGCGAAAGCCGGGCCGTGAAATCCGAGGGATATCTCAGATCTTGTAGCGGCTGTCCGAATCGGAAGTCCCGGCAAGCAGGCGCTTCGCGAATGTGACCAGCTCGATCGGGTTGAACGGCTTGGTAAGGTACATGTCGGCTCCCCGGGTGTACCCTTCCATGACGTCCCGATCCTGCGCCTTCGCGGTGAGCATGATCACCGGGAGCATCTCGAGGGCGGGATCGCGCCGGATGTTCGACAGCAATTCGAAGCCATCCATCTCCGGCATCATGACGTCGGAGACCAGGAGGTCCGGCTTGGCCGCACGAATCCGCTCCAAAGCCTGCTGCCCGTTGTTGGCAATGTCCACCTGATAGCCCTGTCGCTCCAAGTTCACTTGAATCAACCGGACAATATTCGGTTCGTCGTCCACCACCAGAATGCGCGGCATCGAAATCGTGATCCTTCCTTGCGGCACGCCGTCGTTAAGTCGTCGTCGGTCATTGTATCCAAGCGTGTCCCAAGTGTCAATCGGCGGAAATTGACACCGACGCGAGGCCACGGCTATACTTTCGCCACATTTGATGGAGACTCCCACGGACGACGCTGTGCTCGACGACCGAAAGCGCCGGATCCTCGGCGCGGTCGTTTCCGATTACATCGACACCGCCGAACCGGTCGGTTCGCACGTTCTGGTTCAACGCTACTCCTTGGGCGTCGGGGCCGCTACGGTGCGGTACGAGCTTGCCGAGATGTCCGATCTTGGATATCTGCGGCAACCGCACACCAGCGCGGGGCGGGTTCCGTCCGACCGGGGGTACCGTTTCTACGTAAGGCACCTCATGGTTCCGGCGGTGTTGCCCGTTTCCGAAACGAAACGCACCGAAGCGATGCTCCGCACCGAGCAGGGGGAGGTCGAGGCGATTCTACGTCGGACCTGCGCGCTGCTTGCCGAAATGACCAATTTGCCGGCCGTCGTCACGCCGCCGGAACACTCCGACACCGCCATCGTGCGGTTGTTCGTTTCTCCGGTCTCCGCCGACAAGGTGTTGCTCGCGCTCGTGCTTTCCACCGGTCGCACGGAGAATCGCATTGTTCCCGACACCGCGATCGGCGGCATCGAGGCGGTGGCGATATCGGACGCGCTCAACGAGCGACACGGTGGAAAGCCCGTCGAGAGCTTGCTCGAGATAGATGCTGCTCGGGAGTCGCCCCCGGTGGAATGTCATTGCCCGCCCGCGCTCTGGCGACGGCTCTCGGCCGAATTGGGCCGAATCGGCCTGCAGGTCACCTCCCATCGGTCCGTCTATGTCGAGGCCGCGCCCGCCGCACTGCGCCAGCCGGAGTTTCAGGACGCGACGCGCCTCGGTCAGTTTCTCGAGGTGCTTGGCGAACAATCGGCGTTGCGCGAGGTCGCCGCAACGTCCGCGGCCGATCCGACCCGCATTCGAATCGGTGCGGAACTCGGAAGGCCGGACATGGCGGATTTGGCGTTCGTGGGGAGCTCCTACCATGTCGGAATGCGGGAACGTGGGACCGTTGGGGTTTTGGGACCGAGCCGAATGAACTACGCGCGTGCCACGACGGCGGTTCGCTTCCTGGCCGATGCGCTTGGAAAAGTCCTCAGCCGTACGGCGTTCGCAGGTTGACAGCGGTCGCGATTGACAAGGGTTTTTCGAAGCGGTACACCAAATTCGTTCCCGGCGCCGAGCCGGCGACCAATAGAACCATGTCCGAAGAATCCGCTCCCGAGACGTCCGAAATCACGCCTGAAATCGACCCTGCCGATCGTATCGCTGCCCTCGAGGCCAAGCTCGAGGAATCCGATGCCCAGTTTCTCCGGGCCCGCGCCGACTACCACAATCTGAAGCGCCGGACGGAGGAGGAAAAGGAAGGCCTGCGGGCGTTCCTGTCGGCCGACCTGTTGGGCCGCTTGCTTCCCGTCGTGGACAACCTCGAGCGTGCCATCGCTTCCGCGGATACCTCTCAAGATTTCGACAGTTTCCTCGACGGGATCCAAGGCATTCGGCGGCAACTTGCCGACTTGCTCGAGCGCGAAGGCGTGGAGGCGATGCTCGCCGTCGGGCAACCGTTCGATCCGAATCTGCACAACGCGATCCTTCGGGACGAAGCCTCCGAGGCGCCCGAGAACACCGTTGTGGAGGAATTCCAGCGCGGTTACCTGCTCGGCGGTCGCGTGCTCCGCGCGGCGATGGTCAAGGTATCCGCGGGCTGAACCTACGCTCAGGCCGGGGGGAACACCCCCTTCGGCACATTGCTTCGGTTTATTTTCCGCTGGCGCTTTCGTTCGAGCTGATGATGCTCGACGGCCCCCTCTTCCACGGTGCCATCGGGCGACTTGAGGAAAGTACGCGAAACCTGCGCGCGTGGGGACTCGTGATGCAGCTGTCGCTGCTCATTGAAAGCCCGGTGATCATGCTTCTCGCCACGTCGATTGCGTGGAACCGCGATCGACAGGCGTACCGAGTGCTACGCGCATTCACCGTGGCCCTGTGCGTGGCGTGCACCGTCGTGGCAGCCGGAATCGCCTTCACGCGCATCTTCGACACGATCGGCGTCGGATGGCTTGGCTACCCCGCCGAATCCGTCGATGCCGCGCGCCTTCCCATGCAAGTGATGGTCGCGTGGAGCGCGGCCATCGGTTGGCGCCGATTCCAGCAAGGGTTGCTGGTCCGACGAGGTTCGGCCCAGCTCGTTACGCTCGGAACCGTGGCCCGACTTGGCTCGATGGCCCTTGCCTGTTGCCTCCTCGTTCCCGCGGGACGGCTCCCGGGTGCCTTGGTGGCGGCGATCGCGATGATGATCGGAGTGGTGGTCGAAGCCATCGCATCGACCACGTTTGCTCGCCGCTGCGTTCGGGAACTACCATCCGACGCGAACGTCGACCCGATCACCCTGCGGACTTTGCTCGAATTCCATGCGCCCCTCGCGGCGACGGCCCTGCTCGGACTGGCCGCCCAACCAATTGTCGCCGCGGCCCTCTCGACCCTTCCGGACAAGGAACGGACATTGGCCGCGTGGCCTGTTGTCTTCTCGCTGCTGCTGGTGATACGCGGCTGGGGGTTGGCGTTGCAGGAGACCACGGTCGGGCAACTGCGCACCCATCAATCCGATCGTCGCACCGTGCTCCACTTCGCTTGGCGTGTCGCAGCGCTGTCGAGCCTTGCCACCCTCATGCTCAGCCTACCCATGGTGCTCGGACCCATCGCGGCAGTCCTTTCCCTTCCGCGGGAATTGACGGAGTTGGTGCGCTCTGGACTCCTGTGGGGCGCACTATTGCCCTTCGCGACCGCGATGGCCAGTTGGACTCGCGGCGTCCTGACGGCGGAAGGCGACACGCGCGCGGTCTACCGGGCCACGATCTGTGCGCTCGCCGCTCAATCCATCTGGCTGTTCGCAGCCGTCCGTTGGCATTGGAACCCGATCCCGTCGGCAGCGCTCTCCTTGCTGGCGGCGGACGCCACCGTGCTGGGAATCACCCTGTTGGCCCTGCGCCGAAGAATCTAGAGCGACGGAAGCAGATCGTCGAAGGCCCCTTCGGCGACGCGGGCCTCGATTTCGGACCAGAATACATAGGGCTGGTTGCCGAAGCCATCCTGCATTCCCACGCGTCCATCCCCGATCATTTCCCGAATGCGTCTTTCGACCGCCCCGAGAACCTGGGCATCGCGGGCTCCCGAACGTCTGGGGGCCGCTCCTGGTCGGGTTCGCAAGGCATCGTAGGCGCGGATGGATGCCAACGATAAACGCAGGCTCATTTCATTGGGTCCTCGGATCGCGCATCCATTTGACATGACCGTCCGCGAAGAGGCGATTTCGCCCCCCCATGTGCACGCTCCGCCCTTTCAACGCGCGCGGGACGGAAGCGATCGTGCGTGGAAAATACGGGTCCACCGCCAATTCGACTTCGGCGGGGCCTGCAGGATTGCCTGCTTGCGGATTCCCCGCCGATTGGAGGTCGGCCACGGCCCCTTCCACGGATTTTCCCCAGAAATTGTCGAGGGCGACGACGGCATCCGCTCGATCGAAGCGCCACATCCAGTACCGGGCGATTTCGCCACCCACCGTTTGCTCGACCATGGGAACGTTTCGAAACACGCCCTCCAAACTCGCGCATCCGAACACATTCCCCGCGCGGACATAGGGTTCGAGCACCGCACGACTCCATCCGGAGCGCGGGTCGGAGGGAGGCCAAACGGACGAGGACCACGAACGGTAGCCCAGAAACCGCTTCAGGTCCCGACGGTCCGGATACAAATCATCCCAATCCGAGGCGTACATCGCGAACGCCATGCCAATTTGTCGTAGATTCGACGAGCACGCGGCCTGGCGGCCCTTTTCACGGGCGCGATCGAAAACGGGAAATAGGATTGCGGCCAAAACGGCGATGATGGCGATCACCACCAGAAGTTCGATCAAGGTGAATGCCTGGCGCATCACGCATCCTCGAGCAGGATCGCCGTGTGTCGACGGCCATCCTCCAGCACCACGCCGCGGTACATCCCCGAGCAATTGAACGACCAAACGGCGCGGCCGGTCGCGGAGATGGCAACGATCCCGCCGTCGCCCCCCATCTCCTTCAAGCGCCCTTCCACGACCACGGATGCGGCCGTGTCCACCGATTCGCCGAGCAACTCAACACGCGCATGGATTGCATGCCCCACGCCAGTCCTCAGGAAATACTCCCCGTGCCCTGTCGCCGAAAGGGCCAACGTGGCATCGTCGGACCAAGTTCCAGCACCGATCACCGGCGCGTCCCCGATCCTCCCGGGCAACTTGTTGGTCATTCCGCCTGTCGAGGTGGCCGCCGCAAGCGCTCCCATCCGGTCCCGTGCGGCCGCACCGACCGTACCGAAATGATTGTCTTCCGACAGGCTCACCGTACCGACCGCGCGTTGCCGCTCCCATTGCCGAACCCGATGGTCCGTCCGAAACCAATCGGCGGACGCCGCTGCGCATCCGTTGTCCAAGGCGAAACGTTCCGCCCCGGCGCCTGCGAGTAGTACGTGCGGACTGGATTCCATCACGGCCCTCGCGGCGAGCACGGGATTGCGCACGGTGCCGACACCGGCGACGGCACCGGCGGCTCGGTCCACCCCGCGCATCAACGCGGCATCCATTTCCACACGGCCTTCCGCGGTCAAGACGGATCCACGCCCGGCATTGAACGAGGGATCGTCCTCGAGTACGGCCACCGCGGCGCAGACCATGTCGACACACGATCCGCCCGACCGCCACACCGCGAATCCCGCTGCCAGGGCGGCATCGAGCCCCGCATGGAACAGCCGACCCCGACCGTGCTCCAGGGAATCCGGGGTGATGGTCCCGGCGCCCCCGTGAATGGCGAGGACCGCGCCCTCGAAACCACGAGTCACGTTCGCCTCAGTCGACCGGTGTCCCGGAGGATCGAGTGTGCGCCCGGAAGGCATCGATCAACCGGCGGGTAACGTCTCCGGGAACGCCATCGCCGATGGGACGTTCATCCAGTGTCACCGCAGGTATAACCTCCGCCGCCGTTCCGGTCAGGAAACATTCGTCCGCGGTGTAAACGTCGTAGAGCGTCAAATCCGCCTCGACAACCGGCATTCCCAATTGACCGGCCAATTCCATCGCAACTTGCCGGGTGATGCCTTTCAGGCATCCAGCCGACGTCGGCGGCGTTGCGATGCGTCCGTTTCGCACGAGGAAAAGGTTGTCGCCGGTCGCCTCGGCCACGTGTCCTCGGGAATTGAGCATCAGACCTTCGCCGGCGCCGACCCGATTGGCCTCCATCTTGGCAAGTATGTTGTTGATGTATTTTCCCGTGCATTTGATCCGCGGGTCGATCGCATCGGACGAGGGAACCCGGGTGGAGCACGTCACCATGGTCAGGCCGTCGCGGTAGGACGACTCCGGGTACAGCGCCAATTGCCGCGTCGCGATCATCAACCTCGGTGCGGCCTGTATGTGCTTCGGATCGAGCCCCAAACCGGTCCCACGGGTCAAATTCACCCGGATGTACCCGTTCGCATGTCCGTTGCGCCGGCAGGTCTCGAGTATGGCGGCGTTGACCGTGGCCCGATCCAGTCCCGCCATCGGGAACCCGAGGGCCCGGGCCGAGTGGATCAATCGGTCGGTATGTTCGTCAAGGCGGAAAACCCGTCCCTCGTACACCCTGACGCCCTCGAAAACGCCGTCTCCGTACAGGAAGCCATGGTCGAAAATCGGAACGGTGGCGGTCGCCTGCGGCACGAATTCGCCATCCAGATACACCAAGTCGGACATGCCGGGAGGATACCACGCGGCCTCTCGGAGACGCACCGTCGGGGGCAACGGCAACGGGATTGCCGAGCCGGATGCCCGCCGTTACAATCGGCCCGTGCCCACCCCCAGGATATTGATCGTCAAAACCAGTTCCTTCGGCGACATACTCCATGCCCTTCCTTTGGCCGACCGGCTTCGATCGGGGTATCCCGATGCGTGTATCGATTGGGTCGTCCGCGCCGACTTGGCCCAACTCGTGGAAGGACATCCCGCGATCGATGGGGTGATTCGTCTGGAAAGAAAGTCCTTCCGGGCGGGATGGGAAACGGGTCGCAGGTTGCGGTCGCGTGGCTACGATCTCACCCTCGACGCCCAAGGCCTGTTCTTTTCGGGATGGCTCGCCTGGCTATCGGGCGCTCCCCGGCGCGTGGGTTTCGATTGGAACCGGGAAGGAAACCGTTGGTTCCTGACCGAACCCGTCGTACCCGCCGGCGACCGTGCCTCGATGTGCGCGAAGATCCTGCGCCTCGCCGACCACCTCGGAATCGCTGCGACTCCAATCGCGCCGCAACGCTGGCTTGCCGGGCAGGACTCCACCGTGGCCGACGCGCATTTGCCCGCTGATCCGCGAATGCCGATCGCCTTTGTCGTCGGAGCATCGACGCCGGTGAAGACCCTGTCTCGGGCCCGATGGATCTCGCTGGCGCGTGCTGTGAATTCCCAAGGCGGGCTTCCGGTTCTGATCGGAGGACGAGGCGAGGTCGAGATTGCCGCGGCGATATCGGCTTCGGCGGAAGCCGTGAATGTGGTCGGGAAAACGAATTTCCTCCAACTTGCCGCCGTGCTCGATCGATGCTCCGTCGTGGTCGGGGGCGATACGGGAGCGATCCACCTCGCGGCGTCGCTCGGCGTTCCCGTGGTTGGGCTGTATGGCCCGACCGACCCCGCCAAATCGGGGCCGGATTGGGGCTCCGGGCCGGCGCTCGTGCTCGACGCCGCGCCGGTCGATCGACCGCGCAGTTTCCGCCAGGCCCCCGAAGGGATGATCGACCGCATTCCGGAGGAGCAAGTGCTCGAGGCCATCGCCGACCTGTCGGGAGCGGCCCGAATGGTACCATGACGGGCCATGGACACCCTTCCACGAAGCGCTTTCGACGGGTATGACGGGAGCCTCGCATGAAGGCGGTGGCGATCATTCCCGCGCGTCTGGCAGCCACTCGCCTGCCGGACAAACCCTTGGCCATGATCCAAGGGCGAACCATGGTCGAATGGGTCCATCGACGCGCAAGCGCGGCGCGCAACATCGATCGGGTGATCGTCGCCACGCCGGACCCCACCATCGCCGAAGTGGTGCGCGCGTTCGGCGGCGAGGTTGCGCTCACGCGCCCGGATCATCAAACCGGAACCGATCGTATCGCCGAGGCAGCCGCCGGGCTGCCCGATGATGTTTCGGTGGTGGTGAATGTGCAGGGCGACGAACCCCGAGTGGAACCCGAAGTCATCGAGGCTGTGGCCGAAGTGCTTCTGCGAGACACCGGGCTGCCGATGTCGACCGTTTGTTGTCCCCTTCCCGAAGGCCGTGAATCCGATCCCAACGTGGTCAAAGTGGTGGTGGATGCGTCGGGGAATGCGCTGTACTTTTCGCGGGCGGGTATTCCCTTTCGCCGCAGCGATGATCCCGATTACTTGCCGCTGCAGCACGTGGGACTGTACGGCTACCGCCGGACGTTCCTCGAAACCTTCCCGTTGCTCCCGCGCACGCCGCTCGAGCGCATAGAATCGCTGGAACAGCTGCGCGTGCTCGAGCACGGACATCGAATTCGACTGATCCGCGTCGACCGGGTGCCCGAATCGGTCGATACCGCGGAAGACTTGGAACGGGTTCGCGCGCTGTTTGCCGCGGACGGAGGCTTGCAATGACGACCAGAACCGTGCAGGTGCGCCCCGATGTCGCGATCGGGGGAGGTGCGCCCTTCGCCTTGATCGCCGGGCCATGCGTGATCGAGGACATCGCACTCTGCCGAACCGTTTGCAGGACGGCGAAGGACGCCTGCGACGCTTTGGGCATTCCCTATATTTTCAAGGCTAGCTTCGACAAGGCAAACCGGACTTCCGTGGGATCGTTTCGCGGCCAGGGGTTGGTGGATGGCCTCTCGATCCTCCGCGAGATCCGCGACACGTTCGGCGTCCCCGTGCTCACCGATGTTCACGAACCGGCCCATTGCACCGCCGCGGCGGCATTTGTCGACATCCTCCAGATTCCGGCATTCCTCTGCCGACAAACCGACCTGCTGCTCGCCGCCGGCGACTCCGGTGCGGTGGTCAACGTGAAGAAGGGCCAATTCCTCGCCCCGTGGGACATCGCGCACGCGGTTCGAAAGGTGGAGAGCACGGGCAACGATCGGGTGCTCGTAACCGAACGCGGGGTGAGTTTCGGCTACAACACGTTGGTTGTCGATTACCGCAGCCTTCCTCAAATGGCCGAAACCACCGGGGTCCCGGTGGTGTTCGACGCCACGCACGCAGTGCAGCAACCCGGCGGCCGAGGCGATGCCACGGGCGGGCAACGTGAGTTCGTGGCCCCGTTGGCACGCGCGGCCGTGGCCGTTGGTATCGATGGGCTCTTCCTCGAGGTGCATCCCGACCCGTCGAAAGCGCTCAGCGACGCCGCCACCATGCTCCCACTGGACCAGTTGCCGGAACTTCTCGCGACCCTGAAACGCATCGAGTCGGCCGTCCACGCGTAGAGGGATCAGGGGAACGCGAAAGATCCGAGCAAAGAGGGCGACGCCGCGCCCGTGACCGACGGCAAACCGAGTCGTTGACCACGCAACGCCGCGTCGGCCAAGACCGCGAACGCGAACGATTCCTTGGCGTCTGGGGGTACGCCCTGCAATTCGTTGGTGGCAATGGTCCGCGGTGCCAGCAACGAGCGGAGGCGCGAAACCAAGATCGGGTTCCGTGCGCCGCCACCGGATATCCAAACGGATGCCCTGCGTCCATCGACGATGGTTCGGTCGATGGCATCGCTAATGGTGGTCGCGGTGAACTCCGCCAACGTCGCCAGGATGGTTTCCGGATCCATCGTTTGCGCCGCTTGGGAAACGATCGGGTCCGCCCACGCCTCGATCGCCCCGCGATCGAAACTCCTCGGTGGACCCAATTCAAGCCCGGGCATTGAACGCAATCGCTCGAGAAGCGGGCGGTCGCAATTTCCACGCGCCGCCATGGCACCGTCCGGGTCCATTGCCAATCGCCCCTCGGTGAGTCGGGCAGCCCACGCATCCATCAGGCAATTTCCCGGACCCGTATCGAATCCCCGAACCCCCACCGTGCCGAGCCCGGCGGGCAGCCATGTCACATTCGCCACGCCGCCCACATTGAGGAGAATGCGGTCCTCGCTCGCCGAGCGGTGCAGCAACGCGTCCACGCAGGGCACCAATGGGGCCCCATGCCCTCCCGCCACCACGTCGGCGGATCGAAAGTCGTGGACCACCACGCATCCG
>JBJTRZ010000019.1:0-9488 GCA_046076415.1 Armatimonadota bacterium | reverse complement strand
GAGGGGTGGGACCGCGGTCCCACCCCTCGTTTGTTTCGGTGGTCCGGCTTGCGGCAATGCACCCGTCGTGATATATCACCTTTGTTGATCATTGGGCGCTTCGGTGCTCGGTTTCTCGCGGCATATTCCCGAACCCGAGCTGCCCTCCCGTGAACGGGCGCCCGACAGAGGAGATCCATGTCCCACATACCCTGCTCGATCGAACACGGGCATCTTTTCCTCCACGCGGCCGACGGCGCGTGGCTTGTCGATACCGGCTCCCCCATCTCCATCGGCCCCGCCCCCAGCGTGGAAATGGCCGGGCACACGATTCCATTGGTTCCGAGCGCCCATGCCATGGATGCCCGATCCCTCTCCGAATTCGTGGGCGGGCCCGTCGCCGGCCTGCTCGGAATGGATTTCCTGCGCCACCATGATGTGCGCTTCGACCCGGCCGGCGGAACCGCCACGATCGACCCCGAAGCCGTCGCGTCGGACGGACACCCGATTCCCATTTCCCTGCGCGGGCACATCATCGTGCTTGACGCGAACGTGGGTGGCGAGGACACGGAATTGCTCATGGACACCGGTGCTCCCCTTTCGTACTGGCAGTCCGGGCGACGCACCGACTTTCCGACCGAGGTCCCCTACGACGATTTCCACCCCCTGCTCGGACGTTTCGTCACCACCGTGCATCGAGTGCCCGTCCGCGTCGGCGGCTGGGAGCGGGAGGTTGCGTTCGGGCATCTCCCCGCCCCCGTCGGCACCGGGGTGGAAATGATGGGTGTCTCCGGCATCCTCGGGCTCGACGTGTTCGCGTACGGGCCGGTGGACTTCAATTTTCGGCAGGGACGCTTGATCCTGCCGCGCAAGGAAGGGGGAGACCATGTCCGACGGGCGGCATGACCACTGGGCGGGTTGGTACGACGCGGTGTACGCCGCGCACTTCGGCTCGTTCCTCGACGCGCTGACCCGGCGCAACACCGAAACCATTCTCGCATTGGCCCAGGACGGCGAAACCGTGATCGATTACGGCGCGGGCACGGGCCGGCTGAGCGTTCCGTTGCTCGACGCCGGGCGCCGTGTGATCGCGGTCGACCCTTCGATGGGGATGCTCGACCAGTTGCGCGCCAAGGCGGGCGGACACCCCAACCTCCGCTGCCTGCACGGAACCATCGCGGAGGCCCGCGTGGAACCACCCGGCCAATGCGACGCGGCGGTGTGCGTTTTCACGGTGCTCGCCTACCTGCTCGAGGAGGTGGAATTGTCGCGTTCGTTCAACGCGATGGCCACCGCCCTCAAACCAGGCGGGCGGCTCCTGCTGGACATTCCGGGGCGCGGATTGTTTGGCAATGGAGGTTGCGACCACGGCGGCATCGAGCGCCATGTCGACATCGTCGCCACCGACGACGAGGGCCGGTTCGAATATCGGGAGCGGACCCGGATCCGCGACGCGCAGTCGACGGGAGCTCCCGCTACGGTCGATTACGTGACGAAATTCCCGCTGCGCTGGTGGCCCCGGTCGACGGTGGAGGCGTGCTGGACGCGCGCGGGATTCGCGCTCGAAACGGATCTATCGGCCAGCTACCGGGACTCGGGCGCCGAGTACGTGGTGCTGCGCCGCATCCGCTGAATCCAATACGCCGGGGGAGCGATCCGCTCCCCCGGCATTCCGTTTGGGTGCGGCGCTCGAATCCGCCTACGGGACCCCGATCGAACGCATTTTCTGTTTGAAGACATTGCTGCGATGCCACCGCGCATGGTCGCGGTGCGGTGCGTCTTCGCGGCGGGCGGGCTGCACCAACGGACGCCCATGGTGGCGCAGGAGCACCTCCTCGAATTGCCCCCCCCTCGGCCCGCTGCGAAACCACGACGCGGTGATCGTCGAGCAGGGCGAACGCACCCAAGTCGAATAGTTTGTGGTGCATGGCGCACAGCGCCAAACCGTTCGCTTCCACATCCGGTCCGCCCGCTTGGTGCCACCGTATGTGGGCGGCTTCGAGCCCCACGGCCATGCCGTCGAACCGCACATCGAATCCGCATACCGAGCACCGATGCTGGTATGCCGCGAGCACGCGCGCACGAAACTTGGGATCGCGCCGGCGACGCGAAACCGTCTCGCGCTCCGGATCAAGACCTACCCTGGCCAGAATATCGCCGTGCAGGGACTCGGGAAAATGCCCGTCGAGAACCGTCCGCACCACCCGATCCCGCAGGGCGCGATCGGTTCGCAAACGAAGGGCATCCGGTGCCGGAAACCAACCGACGGCGTGGTGCTTTCGTAGAAGCCGCGCCGACGGTCCACCGCTTGGCTGAACATGCCCACCATCGGCTTCGATCGTCCAAACCCCGTCGCTTTGAAGGTGATGGAACGGCAATTCCGGTTGCTGGCGTCCGTGGCCCGGACCGAAATCGCTTATCAACGCCTTCAGTTCGTCCTCGCTTTCCGCGAACCCGAGCCGGTCCTCGCCCCGCGCCAATCTGCCAAGGGCGAGCAACAACAGCAACGGTTAGTGCGGCGCGCGCCGCGAACCGTTTTTCCAAACGACGATCCTCCCGAACCGACCGAGCAAATCATCGGTCGTCGTGGGATCTCCGCCATCGGTGTTCGTCACCCGGCGCCCTCGATCCCCAGCTCCCGCGCGATCTCCAGCGCATCGAATTCCGGCGCGGAGTCCAGCCCAAGGAACACGAAGGTGACCGACCCAACCCGCGCCCCCACCGCGTCCTCGAGCAGGTCACGGTACGCCAGCCCCTGACGGACGTAGCCGGTTTCCATCTTGCGGCGCGCCGCCCGAGGGTTGTCGACTTTGTCGGTTTTGTAGTCGACCACCGCCAACGTGCCGTCGGCCCGTTCGTACACCAAATCGACGATGCCCTCGAGCAAGCAATCGGGATCCCTGCGGCTCGGCGCCGCGGCGTACACTTCGCGCTCGACGCGCCGCGACATTCCAGCTTCGAACAGCGCTTGCGACTTCAAGGCCCGTTGCACGTAGCGCAGCACCTGATCCTCTTCGGCCCCGTGGCGCGCCGCGGCGGCCCGCGCCGCCGCCGCCGCCGAATCTCCCCACCGTTTCGCGTCGGGATCGATGGTCTGAAGCGCCAAGTGGACCGCCAGGCCGAACGCGGTGGAGGAGCGCGCGGCCGGGCTCGGCACGAACGCCGACTCGGGATCCGGCTCGTCCTCCCGCCCGTCGTCCTCCACCTCGGGATCGACCCGCTTGGCGAGACGCGTCGGCGTGGTACGGCGATCGTTCTTTTCCACCAACACCCACCGATTCCGCAGATCCGCGACATCCCGAGGCTTCCACGGGGTCTCGGGTCGCGTCCACGCCAACGCACCGTCGTTGTCCGGCTCCTCTTCCAACTTCGATCGTTCGAGGAGTTTGAGGATCAGCGCGGGCGCGGACCCGTTCTTCGCAACCTTGGCTCCGTGGACTCCCACCAGCAGGTGATCCCGCGCGCGGGTCATCGCCACATACAGGAGACGTTCCCGTTCGCGCTCGGCCGCCTCGCGCTCGTTCCGCGTGGAATCGTCCCAGCCAGGCGACGCGACCCGTCGATCGTCGGACCCGTTCCATCGCACGCGCACCACTCCGTCGTCATTTACGAGGCACCCACCGGTGAAGGGCTGCGCCTTCCCGCCGAATCCGGCGACCACGACCATTGGAAACTCGAGTCCCTTGGAGGCATGAACCGTCATCAAGCGCACCGAATCCTCGTCGGTCTCGGGAGACGGCGATTCGGTCCACTCGGGGGACGATTCGAGCCACGCCACGAAATCCGACAGTTTCACGACGCCATCCCGTTCCGCGGCCATCGCCCGGTCCATCAGTCCGCGCAAGCGGTTCACGACGGCACGCGGCCGATCATGTCCTCCGGCCAGCCCAAGCAGTGCGCGCTCTCGAATCACGATCGAAACCGCCCGCGACGGCGGTTCGAAACGAATCGCCTTCATCAAGAGCCGCAAGGGGCTCTCCTCCGTCGCCGGGCCCGCCTCGCCGCCCGACGATGCGTCGCCCTCGGGTTTCGATGGCACGTCGGCGGCGATTCCATCGGCCAATTCCCAAGGAGCGCAACCGAACGACAACGATGCGAGGGCTCCTCCCCGTGCCGTCCGACGCAGCGACGATGACTCGGCGCCGATCGAAGCGGCCGCACGAAGGACGGCCACCACCGCCCGTACCTCGTCGGTGTCGAGCACCTCGGTCGCGCCTTCGACCCGATGCGGAATGCCGGCGGCCGTCAGTTGCCTTCGCAATTCCGGCAATACCGTCCGCGAGGGATACAACACCGCGATATCCGAGGGTCGGATGTCCCGCGACCGACCGCCATCGCGCACCTGCCACCGGGTGGCCAGCGCACGCCGGATCCCGCGCACGACGTATCCGGCGACCCGCGCGGAGCCTCCCCCTTCGCCCACCCCATCGAGATCCCGAACGACGTGCACCTGCGCGTCGATGCCACAGGGGTCGGCATGCGCAACCAGGGGCGCGTAGCCCGGGCCATCCTCCGCGCCGAAGAGGCCGGCGAAAACCGCGTTGACCTCGTCGAGCACCGGGGCGACGCTGCGGAAATTGGCGACCAGCGACCCCGTGGGCACGCCGCGCCGATCGCCACGATCGCGTTCCCGCAGATACCCCTCCACGTCCGCGCCCCGGAAGCGGTAGATCGACTGCTTGGGATCCCCGACCAGGAAAAGGGGAATGGCCCCGTCGTTGGACAAGAGGTTGACGAACTCCACCTGGTCGGGCGAGGTGTCCTGGAATTCGTCCACGTACACCGCCCCGATTCCGGCGCGGACCGTCTCGAGCACCTTCGCGTTGCCACGCAGCATTTGGGTTGCGGCGTGGAGCGCATGCTGGAACGTCAATTTGCCTTCGCGCCGCAATTCCTGCACGAACGCGTTGGCGTCGTCGATCACCGCCCGAACCAGCGGAACCACGGCGCCGAATCGCACGGTTTCGAGCACTCCCTCCAGCGCTTCGGAAGCCTCGTTGAGGGCATCGCGTTGCGGCTTGGCGGATAACCCTCCCGCGTTCCCCAGGGTAGCCTTTGGAAACACGAACGTGAGATCTCCGGAGGCGATGCGATCCGCCGACCGCCGCAGCTGACCTACCGCCGATTCCAATTTCCGCGGATAGTCCAAATCCTTACGAACGGGAGTCTCGAGCTCCGGCAACGAGTTCGCGCGCCACTGCGCGACCATTTTCGAAACCGAGGGTCCATCCGCAACGCGCAGCGGCGCGGCCTGATCGAACACCCGCCTCGCCAATTCCATCAGGTAACGGCGCCGGGCGGAGAGGTCCAGTTCCAACGACTCGAGGATGCCCCACGCCGACTGCAGATCGTCCCGAACGTTCCATGCCCGGTAGGCCCGGTCAAACCACGGCCCGAACCGGTCCTCGAACTCGGCTTCGCCCAGGATGCGGAACCCGCCCGCAAGATCGGCATCGACTCCGAATTCGTCGAGGATGCCCTGCACCACCGAATCGATGGTTCCCACCCGCATGCGCGAGAGGTCCGCGAGATGCGAATGCAGGTGCGGTTCCTTCTCCAAACCCGTCCGCAGGCGATCCGTGATTTCGTGTGCGGCCTTGACCGTGAACGTGACCGCGACTTGGCGGTCGAGGGTCACATCCTCCCCAAGGCTTGCGAGCATCCGCCTGACCATGGTGGTGGTCTTGCCGGTGCCGGCCCCCGCCTCCACGAAACGGGACGCGAGCGGAAAGTCCACGGATTGGCGCCGTTCGGATGCGTCGATTGGTTCCTGGTTCATCGCACTTCTCCGTCATCCGAAACCGAGTCGTCGCCGACTCCCAGCATGTCCAGATATCGACGGTACGCACCCGACGCGCCGCGCGTCTGACGGGCGACAATCGCCTCTCGATCCCCTGGGCAGATGCCCGACCACGGGCAATACGGACACAGCCCCTTGCGGCTGTCGCGGGTTGGGCGCATGGGGATCCAGCCTTCGCGCAGCAGGTCGCCCGCGAGACGGACCCGGTCCTCGAGCAGCTCCAGTCCCGTCGGATCCGCCGCCTGCTCGACCTTGCGCTTCTCGCTGGTCGCGCCCCGCAGATGCCAGTACTGAGCCGAGCCCGTCGCTTCCACTCCGTCGCGCTCGTTGGCCATGCGCAGGTACAGCAATCCCTGCAGCAACGTGCCTTGGAGCGTGGGATCCTTCTCGAGGGCCGATTGGGATTTCCGGAATGCGCCGGTCTTGTAGTCGATCACGATGCGCCCGCCATCGGGCGCCACGTCGATCCGGTCGCAGCGTCCCTCGATCGAAAGCCCCGCGATTTCCCCTTTCAGTTCCACTTCGACTTCGAGCGGCCGCGCCCGACGGGCATGCCGTCGCTCCGCATCGTCGGTGAGCAACCGGTCGAGTCGGGAATGCCAGATCACGATTTCCCGCTGGGCCACGATTTCCGAATCGGGCTTCTGCTCGAGCAGCGCCGCGGTGAACGCATCCCGGGCAAACGCATGGTCGTCGGGAGTCCACCCGTACGAAGGGTCGGCCAGTTGGTCGGCGCGCGTGCGCACCAGGGACGCCATCGCCGCATGCACGGCCTTGCCGATTTCCGCGGGATCGAAACCGATCTCCACCTCCTCGCGCGTTTCCCGCATCCCCGAACATTGGTCGAGATACCACCGCCGCGGGCACGTCAGTAGGCGCTCGAGTTGGGTGGGAGAAAGCGTTCGACCGACGGTCAAATCACCATCGACGCGCGCCTCGCGGTCCGGGACCACCGACTCCCAACGCGAACGCAGCGCGGCGGCGGGCCCGCTCGGCACCCCCGCCGTCAGCGCATCCGAAAGCGCCTCCGCGTCCACCGTGCGCGGTCCCTCCGACTCCACCACCTGCAACGCCGATTCCCAACGCAAAGGCGTCCGGCACAGCGAATGGATCCAGGGCGAGGGAAACGCTTCCCGGCCGTTTCGGCGGTCAGAGCGGGATGAAAGCAACACAATATCGCCGCCCACCCGCAGCAAATCGTCGAATTGGCGACGCTGCGCCATCGCATCCGGCACGCCCAGTCCGGGCTTGAGCAGCGGAATGGAACGTCGCGCCGAAGGATACCTATGGGCGGTGACGCCAAGCACGGCCATGCGCCGAAACGCCAGTCCCGTGAAGTGGTGCGGCAACCCGACAAAAACGCCATCGCCAAACGCGGACGTGCGGGGCGCGGGCCGATCCAGCGCGGCGGACCGCAGCGCCTCGAGCAACACCGGATCCACCGCAATCCCGACCTCTTGCAATGTCCTCCACGCATCGGCCTGATCGCGCAGGGACTGGGCCTCGAGCGCCGGCGCACCTTCCACCGCGGAGGTGAAGCCATCCACGATTTCGGTCCAGGTGGCTCCCGCCAGCACCGCCTCCGCCACCGCCACGCCGGCGGCGCCCTCGCGCAACGTCCGGGGGGCGAGGCCGTTCCATGGAATCCCGGAGCGCTCCAGCCACTTCGACCACGGATCGCGGGCGGGAACCACGACCGCGAAATCGGACGGGTGGACCGACGGCTCCCCGAGGGCGGCGTCCTGTACCAATCCGGCGACGCGCTCAACCTCGTCGGCCTCGTCGTGGACTTCCTCGGCCGCCACCCGACCGATCGGGCCGCGCAAAAGGGGAATCTCCACCGCACGGGAACGCAGCGCCGTCTGGAATTCCTCCTCCGCGTGCGTGCGGGTTCCCGCGGAGAGCAAGATGGGCGCGAACGTTTCGAAGTCGCCGGCGCGCAGCCGACGAGCGGCCGCGGCCCGGTCCCGCCCGATCGTGCCGTAGGGTTTCAGGGCCTCGATCCAACGTTCGTAGGCTTCGGACAAGAGCGTTCCCGCCTCGGCCTTGTCGGGTTCCGAGAGGTTCTCATAGGCCCGGAACGCCTGCACCAGTTGGGCGGGAAGCTCGGGGCGATGCCGATGCCGCGAAAGCTCGGCAGGAGCCGTTTGCAGCACCTTCCACGCGGCGGCGAGCTGTACCGCCTGGGGCGCGGCGCGCGATTCCTCGCCGGCCGACGCGAGGAGTTCGGCGACCTGTTGCGCCGGATCGTGCCACTGCACGCGAAACAGCCCCCCGCGGGCCCGGGCCACGCGCCGACGCCACTGCAACGCGGACACGACCGACGGCACGAGCACCACGACCGAACGCCAAGGATCGCCCTGCTTGGCGCGATCGATCGCCGCCCCCAACTCCCGCGTCGTTTCCTCGATCAAATCCATCTTCGTTCCTCGGCCACCGTTCCCGTTATCCTACTCCCACGGCGATGGGAATTCCGGAAGGTCCCAACGTCCCAAAACGCGCGGATTCCAGATAATCGTGCACGTCGTGGCTCGATATTCGGCCCGCGTCGAGCGCTTCCCATATTCCATGGAAACCCGGATCGCCCCATTCGTCGTCCCTTCCCGCACGATCCGATTCGGCCATCGGCCGCAATAGGCGATACCCTCCGCGCTCCCCCTCGTAAAGGCGGTGGAGAAAACGGTCCGCGGTGCCGGGCAACACGCGGGCGACCACTCGGTTGACCAGCGTGTCCAGCGCCAGATTCCAAAGCGGATCCACGGCGTCGCGGCGCGACGCATGGCCGAACAACACGTGCACCCACTCGTGGAGCAGCACCACCTGCGCGTCCCCCTCGTCGACGCACCACGCCTCCAGGAACTCGGGGTTGACCCGGGCCTCCGGTGCATCCCCGAGGCTCACCGCGGCGGTTGCCACCTCGGAACAAAGGCGCCAACGCAGGCCGCCGGGCAGGAGAATGCCCCGGGACTCGGCGCGCCGAGCCAAGTCGGCGAGCACCCGCGTCAAGCGTGGTTCATCCCAGACCATGGAAACCTCGCATATCCAGCAGCAGCAACCTGCGTCCGAGACTGGCACGGTTCCACAGCACCGGACGGGCGGGATCGTACGCGGTGGCGGACGACAATCCCAGCATCAGCAGTTCCTCGAGACGAGTCGGCCCATCGGCGGGAGATTCGACTGCGCCCTCCCCCGACGCAGGCGCGGGCACCGCCACCAGCGGAACCTCCGGCACCACCACCCGCTCCCGAAGGGCTTGCAAATCGGGAATGCCCGCCTCGAGCAACGCGGTCCATGCGGCCGCGCACGGGTCCCCTCCCACTACGGTCCGAAGCCCGATGGCGCGAACGACACGGCAGGGGGGCGCGTCCACCAACGAACCGTCCGGCGCGCGATCCCGAACCCAGTCCGAAAGTTCCTCGAACTCGCCGAGCAACCTACCGAACCCATACAACCCACCGACGCCCGTGGCGGGGTGCCGTCGCAGGAAATCGCGTCGCACGGCCCCGGCGCCGCGACGCAAATCGATCCCGGAACGCGGATCCAAAGGAAACGCGGGAGCGGCCCAACGTCCTAGTTCCGAAACCGCCTCGGCGCCCAGCGCCGGAAAAAACCCGTGCGCGGCAGCGGGATACAGGGCGATGGCCAGAGCCGCGGAGCGAGCCGGAGCCATCGAGCGGAGCCCTTGGGCGATGGCCGCCGCAGCCCGGTG
>JBJTRZ010000018.1:0-1383 GCA_046076415.1 Armatimonadota bacterium | reverse complement strand
ACGGCGCGCGCCGGAGTGGATCCCGCATGGGGTCATGCTATCGGAATTAAAGCACTGGACGATTTTCAGCGCGGCGAACGCGGCGTAATGTGCCGGTCCAGCGATTTTCCATTCAATCCTTTGCCCGAGAATTGCAGCGTGGGCCGGATGGTGCCTGATACGGGCGCCGGATCGGAAGTCCACAACCACTCAAACCTCGGGGGTTGCGATGCTTGGACGAAGATTATTGCTGGCATGGCTGGGAATCTCGGTGCTTTCCGCCGTTTCCAAGGTGGCCCAGGGCAATGGTGCGAGCGTTGCCACACCTCCCAAAGCGTTCATCCCCGATGTTCCGTACATGGGTTTCGCGGAAGCTTCCCGGATGACGTATCCCGACAAGGACGTACTCAACCCGTCGTACATCGCATCCTTGGCCATGGTGTTGCTCCACCATGGTGACAAACTCGACCTGCTGAACCCAAAAGGCAGTGGTGGTGAATTGCCGTTGGTGCCTGGCGACTGTAAATCGCTCGACGACCTGAAGACCTTGATCCCACGAGGAATACCCGTACGGGTCGCGCTGGTCGCGACGCCGTTCGCGCATCCGATCAACGCTCCCGAGTTGTTCATGCTTCAAATGGAGAACCCACGCCTCGCGGCCGAAATCGACCGGGCGAACTACTCGACCGGAATACTGGGCAAAATGGCGTCCCGATCGATGTTTTCGAAAATCCAAAAGGCGCTGAGGATCGACAAACCAGAACGTCTTGTTCGGGAATCCGTATACCTCGCCTTCCGCGTGGTGATCGGTTACGACGACGAACGAAAAACGTTCCAAATGCATGACCCAAGTTTTGGCCCGAACGTTTCCTTGGACGCCAGGGATTTCGAGACGATGTGGGCTCAGGGGGGCCGCGTCCACGACTACATCGCATCGCCCCGCTCCGTTCCCTCGCAACCCGCCCCCGCGGTCAGGGACCGGTCGGTGCGGGAGAAGGCGGCCCAATGTTTCGTCTACGGCTACAGCGCCTCGGCCACCGGCCGCATGGACTTGGCCGAGGAATGGCTGAACCGGGGCTTGGCATCGACCGATTCCGACAAGGCGTACGAGCACCTTTTCCTGGTGGAACTCGCCTCGATCAAGCACCATCGCCGCCGGTTCGACGAATCCATCGAATTGGCCACCCGCGCCAATGCACTCTGCGCCGACAACCCCATCGCCTGGTACGTGCTCGCCCACGTGTACGGAGATCGGCTTAAAAACGGCGACGACGCATTGGCCCGCGAGGCATTCCGGACAGCCGAGGAAATCCAACGCGACCGGAACCGAAAGGAAGCGTTGGGGCGTTTCCTCCCCACCGAATTCTGGATCCCGTTGGTGGCCGATGTTCGCGGTTGGGCGAC
>JBJTRZ010000017.1:0-10007 GCA_046076415.1 Armatimonadota bacterium | reverse complement strand
CGGACGGGGCCCCGGCGAGGAACGTTTCCCCGATCAGGAACGCCTGCGCGAGGCCGTCGGGGCTGGGCTGCACCGCATAGGTGATCGACATTCCCCAAGCCGATCCATCGCCGAGGAGCATCTCGAACCGCGGCGTGTCCTGGGGGGTGCTGATCACCAAAACGTCGCGCAGCCCGGCGAGCATCAACGCCGCCAGGGGGTAGTAGATCATCGGCTTGTCGTACACCGGCAGCAGTTGCTTGCTCACCGCGATCGTGGCCGGATGCAGCCGCGTTCCGGCACCCCCGGCGAGGACGATTCCCTTGCGATTCATATGGAACCCAACTTTCCAAAGGGCGCGGACGCCGGAGCGGCGCACAGATCGACCAAGCGGGCAACCCCCTCGGTCCAGTCCGGCGGATGCACGTCGAAGGCCGCGCGCAGTCGGCGCGTGTCGAGGCGTGAGTTGGCGGGGCGACGCGCCGGCGTCGGGTACGCCTCGGTGGTGGTTTCCTCGACCGAACGAACCTTCCAGTCGATGTCGGGACGGGCGGTCCGGGCGCGCTCGATCGCCAGCACCGCGACTTCGTGCCACGTTGCGACCCCACCGGCGCAGAGATGGTAGGTGCCGCCCAGCGACGCGTCCCGGCGGCAGGCCCGCACCGCATGGGCCGTGATGTCCGCGATCAGATCGGCACCGGTCGGCGCGCCGAATTGGTCGGCCACCACCGCGATCCGCTCGCGCTCCGCCGCGAGGCGCAGCATGGTCTTGACGAAATTCGCGCCGTGGAAACCATGGACCCAACTCGTTCGCAGAATCAGGTGCCCTGGCCCGGCGGCGCGGATCGACTCCTCGCCGTCGCACTTGGTGGCACCGTAAACGTTGAGCGGGCCGGTCGGATCCGCTTCGGACCAAGGCCGCTCGCCCGAACCGTCGAAGACATAGTCTGTGGAGTAATGGACCATCCACGCGCCGACCTCGGCGCACGCGCGGGAGATCGCCCCGGGAGCCTCCGCATTGACCCGTCGCGCCCGCTCCGGCTCCGCTTCCGCCCGGTCGACCGCGGTGAACGCCGCGGCGTTCACGACCAGCGACGGTGCCGCGAGGCGGATCCCGGCGGCCACGCGTTCGGGATCGTCCAGATCGCCCGCGCCACCGGGCGCATCGCGCCGAGGCGCCTCCACCGGACCCAGCACGGCGAGGGCGCGGCGCAGTTCCCAACCCACTTGGCCGTTCGGACCCAGCAGGAGGATCCCGCGCTCGGTCACGAACGTTCCCCGGCGTAGTGGCGCGCGATCCAGTCGCGGTACGCACCGCCTTGGACATCGCGCACCCACGATTCATTGGCCAAATACCATTCGACGGTCTTGCGAAGACCGGTTTCGAACTTTTCCGCGGGACGCCAGCCCAATTCGCGCTCGATCTAGCGCGCTTCGATCGCATACCGCCGATCGTGCCCGGGCCGGTCCGTCACGTGGGTGATCAAGGTGCGGTGCGACGTGCCGTCGGCGCGCGGACGCAGGGTGTCGAGCAAATCGCAGACATGGTGGACAATGGCGAGGTTGGGTTGCTCGTTCCAGCCCCCGATGTTGTAGGTCTCCCCCAAAGTGCCGGCCTCGAGCACCCGCCGGATCGCGGAGCAATGATCCTTGACGTAGAGCCAGTCGCGCACCTGCATTCCATCGCCGTACACGGGCAACGACTTGCCCGCCAGCGCGTTCACGATCATCAATGGAATCAGCTTTTCGGGAAAGTGGAACGGGCCGTAGTTGTTGCTGCAATTCGTGGTGAGCACGGGCAACCCGTAGGTATGGTGCCATGCCCGCACCAAATGGTCCGACGCGGCCTTGCTGGCGGAGTACGGGCTGTTGGGTTCGTAGGGATTGGTTTCCGCGAACGGCGGATCCGAGGGGCCCAGCGACCCGTACACTTCGTCGGTGCTGACATGCACGAACCGAAAGGCCTGCTTTTCGGCACCGTCCAGCGCGCTCCAATGCGCACGCACGGATTCCAGCAGGCGAAACGTGCCCACGACATTGGTCTGGATGAAATCCTCCGGACCATGGATCGAGCGGTCCACGTGGCTTTCCGCCGCGAAATGGACCACCGCGCGCGGACGATGGGTCGCCAGCAGGGCATCGATGCGCTCCCGGTCGGCGATATCGCACACTTCGAGCGCAAAACGGGGATCGTCGATCACCGACTCGAGGTTCGCCGGGTTGCCGGCGTAGGTCAGTTTGTCGACGCAGATCAGGGGTTCGTCGTGGAGCGCCAGCCAGTCCAGCACGAAATTGCTGCCGATGAAACCCGCGCCGCCGGTAACCAAAATCATGAAGCGTTGTATCCTTCGCGCAATGCCACGCCCAACCGCGGCGCGCAAACCCTCTTTTGGTGCGCCCACGATATCAGAAACATTGTCGGCGTATCAGTCGACGGGCACGAGGGTCCCGCGTTTCGGCACACCGATTGCAAACAGGGTCTCGGTCGGGCACGCGGCGGAACGCGTTCCCATCGGACAGTTCTCCCGCATCCGGATTGCTCCATGCAAGAAATCGTGACCTTCACCGACGAGGCCATGCGGTGCTTCGAGGTCGCCAGCCGCGACACGAACCCGCTCCACCGCGACGACGCATACGCTCGGACGACCCAGTTCGGGCGCCGCGTGGTGTACGGAATGCTCGGCGCACTCGCGGCGTTGGGTCGAATCCCCGTGCCCCCCCGGCACCACATCCGGCAGTGGACCGTCGAGTTCGCCGCGCCCCTGTTCGTGGGAGTCGCGTACCGTTTGGAAGTGAAACCACTCGGAACCGACCGCTGGTCCGCCGTGATCTCCGAGGGTTCGCGCGCCCTGCTCAAGGCCACGGCCCGCATCGCCGACGGGGCACCGGATTCCGCTGCGCCGCGGTCGAGCACGTTCCATCTGCGGCGCGATCCCGCCGACCGCACGGCCGCGGATATCGAAGCCCTCGAACCGATAACCGGCCGCTACACCGTGGACCCGGCCGCCTTCGCCGCACTCCAGGGCGCGCTCGCGATCGCGCCGGAGGCCGTTTCCCCCGCGCTGTGCACGGCCATGCTCTGGAGCAGCTGGCTGGTCGGCATGGAGGTTCCGGGAAAGCAGGCGCTCTTCAACGGCGCCACGTTCGAACTCACGGGCAACCTTGCCGTCGCCGATGGATTCGACTTCGTAGCCACCGTGAAAGGCGTCGACCCGCGCTTCGGCCTGATCCGAACCAGCGCGGAACTCGCGACCTCGGAAGGCCCGTTGGCGCGGTGCGAGGTGCGCAGTTTCGTGCGCAAGGAATCCGACCCGGCAACGGACCCGGAACTCCCCGCGCTGCTGGGGCCGGGCGAACCCCTCGCCGGCAAGGTCGCCCTGGTCATCGGGGCCAGTCGCGGCCTTGGTGCCTTGATCGCCCGCGGGCTTGCCCTGCAAGGGGCCGTGGTGCATGGCAACTACCACCGCAGCGCGGACCACTTCGCCCGACTGCGCGACGGGCTCGGAACCTTGGGCCACCGTTTGATCGATGCTCCGGGCGACGGATCCGATCCCAACTGGTGCCGCGCCACCGTCGAACATATCGTGGCCGAGCACGGGCGGCTCGACCTGTTGGTCTGCAACGCGTGCCCAACCATCCTGCCGATGGCCTACGAGGCCGCGAGCGCCACGGCGGTGCACGCCTACATCGCGGATGCGGTGGCATTGGCCAGTCATCCGCTGGCCGCCTCCCTCGACGCGTTGGCGCTGGCCGAGGGGCGGGCCGTGGTGATTTCCTCCGCCTACGCCGAAAAGGCGCCTGCGAATTTTCCCCACTACGTGGCGGCGAAGTGCGCGATCGAAGGATTGGTGCGCAGCGCCGCCGGCCACCATACCAAGGTGGGCTTCGTGCTGGTCCGTCCGCCCCGCCTCGAAGGTGAGCTCAACATTCCGTTCGCGGGCGAAACATCGTTGCCGGCGGCCCACGCCGCCGCAGCCATACTCGCCGCTACCGCCGAGCCGATGCGACCCGGCGACGCTCGTCTGGTCCGTATTTCGCCCGAGGGAGGATGGGAATGATGGGCGGCCTCCAAGCGCTGCGCAATGAATTTCGCACCGGCCCGACGCCGCGTCATCGCGGGTTTTGGGCGGCGGTTGCGAACTCCCTTCCTTATCTATCGGCTCCGGTGTTTCGCACGCGCCTGCTGCGGCGGGCCGGAATCTCCATCGGACCGGCCACTGTGTTCCTTGGACCCGTGCGGATTTGGGGCGGCGCGCCCTTGACCGTGGGCGCGGAGTGCACCATCAACGGCCCGGTGGCCATCAATTGCGATGCGGCCGTCACGATCGGCGATCGGGTCCACATCGGAAACGACGTTGCGATCATCACCGTCGGGCACGATATCGGACCGCATGCGCATCGATGCGGAACGGTGACGTCCTCGCCGGTCACCATAGAAAATGGATGCTGGATCGCGGCCGGGGCCATGCTGTTGCCCGGGGTGACCGTGGGCGCCGGCAGCGTCGTCGCCGCGGGAGCGGTGGTGGCCAAGGATGTGCCCCCGGACTCGCTCGTGGGCGGGGTGCCCGCCAAGGTCCTGCGCACATTGGAATCCGCGGAGGCAAACCAATGAACCCGACCGGTGCCAAGCCTTCCCGGGTTGGCTTCCTCGACCTCGTGCGCGGCATCGCCATCCTTGGCGTCTTCGGGTATCACGCCTACGCCGCGATCCTGGAGACCACCGGCGTACCCCTGTCCGGACCAGCGGCCTGGGTAACCTGGCCGTTCCGGTACGGCTGGGCCGGCGTCGCGCTGTTCTTCGTGGTGAGCGGATTCTGCATCCACACGAGCGCGTTGGCGACGGCGAAGGATGGGATCGAAGGCTTTTTGGTTCGACGGTTCACACGCATCTACCCGCCGTACCTTTTCGCCCTCGTCCCCTTGGCCGCCCTTTCGTTCGTCCGCAACCCACCGCTGCTCGGCGACCACAATCTCTTCCAAGCATTCACCCATGCCCTCCTGATCCACAATTGGTTCGCCGAGACGGACCAAGGCATCAACGCGTCGTTCTGGAGCATCGCGGTGGAGTTCCAGCTCTATCTCGCCTACCCGCTGCTCGCCCGCCTCGCGCGACGTTTCGGATGGGGCAAGGTGGTGGCGGTTTCCGCCATGGTGGAGGTCGGGCTCAAACTGGTCGAGAGCATCCTGCTGCCCACCACCGGCAACGGCATGCCGCGGTTCTTCGTGGGTTGGCCGCTTTTCTATCTCTTCAGTTGGTCGCTGGGCGCGTGGCTCGCCGACGACCACGCGAAGGGCGGAAATTCCGTGTGGGCCCGCATCCATCCCGCGCTGCCCGCCGCCGCAGCGGTGGCGGTCGACCACCTCGCACCCGGGCATCATCTGGGCTTCCCACTCGCGGCGATAGCGCTCGCCGCCTGGATCGCCCGGCGTCTGGGCCGCGACGAGCACGATGTCCGCGGGCCCTGGATTCGCCGCCACCTGGATTCTGTGGGTGTGGCGAGCTACAGCATCTACCTCCTGCACCAACCGATCCTTCGCCGGGGCGTCGCGTTCGCGATCGGGCGGTTCGACCCGGCAGTCGCCGCTTGGGCGGGGCTGGCAATGGCTTTGGCGCTGTGGCCGGTGGTCGTTTGGTTGTCACGGGCGGCGTACCGCTGGGTCGAACTCCCCTCCATCGCTTGGGGAAGGGCATGGATTGCCCGAATCCGGTCCGCGCGCAGCGCGCCCTCGTCCGATCCGGCTCCGGTCGCGACCGCGGCGTCGCGCAACGCGTGAACGAACCGACCGTGGACACCAACGAGCGCTATTGGCACTTGTTCAATTTTAGTGATTCGATTTGCCGCCGGTTCGTCGCTTGTGGTATCTGTCCCGCAGCGCGATCGGTCGCTCCATAGCTTCCTCCTGTCACACCGGTGCCCTCCCCTAACCGTCCGTCCATCCTCGTTGAAAACGGCAGCCACGGCATGCACAATGTCGGGGATATCGCCATGCTCCAAGTGGCCGTGCGTCGTTTGCGCGCGCGGTTTCCCGGCCACGCCATCGATGTCGTGACCGGCCATGCGCCGCGACTACAGGCGGAATTGCCCGAATCGAGCCCCGTGTGCTGGCGCGGAGGTTGGCTGTCGGCCTTCGGCCTGCCCGACCCACGCCCGCTCGATGCCTGGGTGGCGCGCCGCCCGGTCGTCGGCCATGCCCTCGACCGACTGGGCGGCAAATTCGGTTGGCCATCGCGCCGTGGAAGGAATCCCGTCGCGTTCGACCGTCGCCTCGAGGAAGCCGCTTTGGTGGTGGCGTCGGGAGGCGGGTACATTGCCGACGATTTCGCCCAGTGGACCACGCCGGTGCTGGAAACCCTCGCCGCGGCCCAGCGCCACGGAATCCCCACCGCCTTGCTCGGTCAAGGTCTGGGACCGGTCGAGCCGGGTTCGAAGTTCCATGCCCTCGCCGCCGCCACCGTCGGCGCGGCCGACCTGGTCTTGTTGCGCGAAGCCGCCGCGGGCCCGGCCCTGCTCCGCGCGTGGGGAGTTCCCGAGGCGCGCATGCGGGTCACCGGGGACGACGCCTTGGTGGCCGCGGCAGCCCATCGGACCGAGCGGATCGGGGACCGCATCGGGGTCAATGTGCGGGCGGCCCGTTACACCGGCATCGGCGAGGAGGCCCTTGGGGCGATCGGCCTCGCGGTGGATCGCATCGCAACCGAGCATGGGGCGGCGATCGGTGGGATTCCCATCTCCCGGGTGTCCGTCGAGTCCGACCATGCGGTGTTGCGGTCGATCCTGGGTGGACACCCCAACTTCGATACATCGCCCGAGCCCACCACCGCGGAAGGCGTCATGGAGGCGGCCGCCCGCTGCCGCGTCGTCGTGTCGACGTCGTACCACGCGGCGGTTTTCGCCCTCGCCTGCGGCATACCCGCCGTCTGCGTGGTCGCCACTCCCTACTACGGAGCGAAGATGGGTGGGCTCGCCGCCCAGTTCGGGCCCGGGTGCCTGCTCGTGCCGGTGGAAGGCGACGGATTCGCGGAACGGCTGCACGACGCGCTGCGAACGGCCTGGGGCCGTGCTCCCGAGGTGCGCGACGTCCTGCGGGCGGAGGCCGACCGCCGGATCGCGGACGCGGAAGCGGCGTACGACGCATTGATTCCACTCGTGGTTGGGCGCACTCCGTAGGCGGATTCGCAAAAACAACGCCCCCGGGAAATCCCGGAGGCGTCGATCCTGACCGCAGTGGTCGCGCGGCGCCGGCCACGCGCGTCGTCAGATGCTTCCCGGCACTTTGAGCTGGTTCCACATGATTCCGGCGAACTTGCGGAAGCGCGCGGCTTCGGCCGGGTCGTCGACTCCCTCCCGCGGCACCGGTCGCTGGAAGCGCACGAAGCAGACCGGAGTTCCCTTGCGGCCGATCAATGCCGACATCAGCATCCGCGCACGGATTTGGGTGACATGGTTGATGATCTGGTCGCCCACCACGTACACATAAAGGAACTCGTAATCCACCGCACGCTTGCCTCCACCCGTCGCACGGCAGACCCGCGCCTGGATGTTGGTGCCGGGAATCGTCTCGATGTGATCGTTTTCGATCTTCCATCCCCCCCCGACGAGGCACGATCGCGGGTCGTGCAGCGCACTGCGGTCCGTTCCCCCGATCAGGGTCAGGTCGAACCATCCCGTGCCGCTTTGGTACGGATAGGAAACGATGTCCGCGGCCGCCAACGCGTTGAGCACGTCCTTCGAGAACGTGTTCGCTTCGCCGCGGGAATAGGGACCGATGGACGCGGGGATGCGCTCCTCGATTTTCCCGAGGCCGGCGTACTTGGGCGGCGGGGCCGGACGCCAGACCATCGACACGGTCCAGACGATCGCCCCGATCAGGGCTAGAAGATGGGCTGTCCCGCGAACGTTTTGCATTTCAAAGCCTTTGCGATCGAGAAGAGGAAGACGGCGCAGAGCACGAGGCTGATGAGGCCGCTGTAGTCGTGGAACGAATGGGCGGCCGAGGCGCCGAGGCACTCGCCGGCGATGCCGATCATCGCGATGCGGATCGAGTTGACCAGGATGCTCAGCGGCAAGCTCAAGAGGAATAGCGTCCACCGCCGACCGAGCGAAGTGTCGGTGAGGTAGGCGAACGCGCTGCTGAACGTCAGCAACGTGAGGAGCAACTTGAAGCCCGAGCACGGCACATCCACGTTGAGCGTGTAGCTGTCCATATGGATGAGGTTGCCCTCTTTCCAAGCCCCGAAGGGCAGCAGCTTCAGCAGCAGCGCGGCGCCCGTGGTCGAAAGCCCTTGGACATTGAGCGTCAAATCGTTGAGCAGCGGACCGGGCAACGGCGCCATCAACCACAGGTAGAGGAGCGGGAAGGCGGCGGGGCCGCGCAGCATGCGCGTTCCGAAGAGCGCCCAAACCGCGCTCGCGATGGTGAGCAGGAACGCGCCCGACATCACCGCCTGCATTTCCTGCTTCACCGCCACCATCAGCAGGATCAGGAAGAATCCCGTGGCCACGAGGGCGGGGCGATGCGGGCGGATCTCCACGGCCGCGAAGGCGGCGCGCTTGGCCCAGAGCATGAAGGCGACGATGAACGGCACGAACGTGGCGGTGCCGTAGTAGGTCTCGGGTTTGGTGTATTCCCACTTCCACCAAAGGATCATGGGCCAAGCGACCGCGCCGAGGGCCGCGACGAAAAGCGCGGCGGGCACGGCCACCTTGAGGTCGATCGGAGATCGTTTGGCGGCACCGACGTCGAGGGTTTCCATGCTGGTCATGTCCCTTGGCGAAAAAGCAACTAATGTACCGAAATGCGCGTGCCGACAATTGTGCCGGGAGCCTCGGACCGGATTCGGACAGGGGCGCTCTTGGAGAATCCCGGTAATTGTACCGATTCGGTGTGACGTGTTTCACAACAGGAACTGTTCGTAAGACAACCAACGCACCGCCGTCGCGATCGGCCCGCCAAGGTGGGGATCCGGACGACGACGGTGGAACGAACCGGCGGACATGGCAAGCGTGTCGCCGGCATATAGACAGAGGATCACCATGAATTCCCGCTTCGCACTTTCCGCCATTCTGGCCGTGGGCCTCGCCCCGGTCGCCGCCGTGAAGGCGGACACGATTCCCGTGCAGTACAACCCTATCGCCATCGGCGCATCGGACGCCTCCAGCATCAACGGCGCCGGCCAGGTGGTCGGTTCCGCCTCCCCGTCGTTCGGTGCGCCCCGCAAGGCGTACTTCTGGAACGGCACCTCGATCAACTGGATCGGACTCTCCGGATACAGCACGTCCACCGCGAACGGCGTCAACGGCGCCAAGGTCGTGGGCACGGCCAACCCGATCGGAACGTTCACGCCCAAGGGCTACCTTTACGACGGTGGAACGACGACGATCCTTCCGACGCTCGGTGGCGCGAACTGCTCGCCGATGGCCATCAATGGATCCGGCGTCGTGGTTGGATTCTCTCAGGATGGCGCCGGTCTGGTGAAGGCGTTCGCCTACAACGGCGGAGTCATCACCAATCTGGGCACCTTGGGCGGCCCGACCAGCAACGCGATGGATATCAACGGTTCGGGCGTCGTCGTGGGCTCGTCCCGTATCTCGGCGGCCAACTCGATCACCCGGGCATACCTCCACAACGGAACGTCGATGAGCGCGCTTCCCGCCCTGTGGGAAGGTGGCAGCAGCTTCGCCCTGGGAGTCAACGACGGCAACGTGGTGGTGGGCATGGCCGACGAAGGCGGCGTGCGCAAGCCGGTGTATTGGTCCGGTGGACAGATCTCCAAGATCTCGGACTTCGCCGGTCAGGTCAATGATGTCAACAATTCGGGCACGCTGGTCGGCGGCTACTCGAATGGAACCCAACAGGTTGCATTCCTGTTCAAGAGCGGCCTGCTGATCGATCTCAACAACAAGCTCCCGCAGAACTCCGGTTGGCGCTTGTTCCGTGCGGTTTCCATCAACGACAACGGCTACATCGTCTGCAGCGGACTTTACAACGGCGCTCCCGCCACCTGCGTGCTGCGTTTCTAATCGGGC
>JBJTRZ010000016.1:0-1870 GCA_046076415.1 Armatimonadota bacterium | reverse complement strand
ACGAAGGGCAGCAGGGCCACTTGACGTGCCCGCTTGATCGCAGCCGAAAGCATGCGCTGGTATCGGGCACTGGTACCGGTCGTGCGGCGGGGAAGGATCTTCCCCCGCTCGCTGACGAACCGGCGCAATAGACCAACGTTCTTGTAGTCGATGAAGTCGATCTTCTGAACGGTGAAATAGCAGACCTTGCGCTTGGGCTTCTTGAACTTGCCGCGCTTGGCGGGACGTCCCATGGGCATTTGAAAAACTCCTTGCGACCGTTACTCGGCGAACGGATCGCTGATGTCGTCGTCGTACGAATCGGGCGGAGGCGCCGGGCGCGCTCCGCGACTCATCGGCGCGGACGCACGTTGCGGTCGATCGAAACCACCGCCGCGTCCTCCCTCGAATCCTTCGTTGTCTTGATAGCCGCCCTCGCCCTGCGTTTCCCGGGGACGGTCGAGACCCCTGAGGTTGTCGACCACGACCTCTGCCGCCTTTCGCCGCTGCCCATCCTGGGTTTGGTATTCCCGGATCTGCAGTCGGCCTTCCACGGCGATGAGGCGTCCCTTGTTCAGGTACTGGCTGGCGAATTCGGCGTTTTGGCGCCAGGCCACGACATCGATGAAATCGGTTTGTCGTTCCTGGCCTTGGGATCGTGCTTCGGCGGACATCGGGCGATCCACGGCCACTCGAAACGACGCCACGGCGATGCCGGAGGGCGTGTATTTGAGCTCGGGATCGGCGGTGAGGCGTCCGATCAGAATGATGCGATTCAACATGTCATAAACTCCCGAGGGTTTCGTACGGGTTCACTCGCTTGGTTCTGTCCGGATACTCCCACCCAATGCCTCCAACCGGAAGCGAGCCGTCAGGCTTCGGAGGTTTCCTCCGCAACCGTTTCGGCAGGCGCCTGCTCCGGCTCGTCGGCGGGAGCCGGCGCCGGTTCGGCCTGCGCTTCCGCGGCGGCTTCCGCAGCCGCACGCGCAGCCGCATCCCGATCGCGCCGTTCCTGATCCGCCGCACGTTCGGCCGCACGCGCCCGGGACGGGAACCGATCGGCTCCACGTTCGGATCGCACGACCATGCTGCGCAGCACATCGTCGCTGATGCCAAAAATCCGATTGAGCTCGTCCTTCGCGGCCGGGCTCGATTGGAAGTTGACCACGACGTACCGGGCTTCGCGACGCCCCTTCACCTCGTAGGCGGTGCGCCGCGGGTCCCAGATGTCGACATCGTCGATCACGCCGCCATTGCGGGTGAGAATGCCGTTGTATTTCTCGACAATGGCATTGACCTGATCTTCGGCCAATGTCGCGTCGACGAGGTAGATCGCCTCGTAGGCGTTCAGCATGGATTCCAAACCTCCCTATGGTCTTGGATCGGCTCCGCGTCGAATGCGCGAAGCAGGGAGCAGCGGACGCGAGCCCGCCGACAACCTAATTTTCCGGGGCAGGATATCACGCGGGACTTTCCTGCCGCAAACCAAGCGACCCGTCGCCTCCTACAACGATTCGGAGGCGACGTTGTGACACGCCTCGATTCAGGATTCGCGAAGATCCTCGAACAAAATGGTCGACAGGTAGCGCTCGGCATTGGAGGGAACGATCACCACGATTCGCTTCCCGGCGTTCTCGGGACGAGCCGCGATGCGGACGGCGGCGTGGATGGCGCCTCCGGAGGATATGCCCACCGCCAAGCCCTCCTCCCGCATCACGCGGCGGGCCATGGCCACGGCCTCATCGTTGGTGACCTGCACCACTTCGTCGATGAGGCTGGTTTCCAGGATCGCGGGAACGAAGCCGGCGCCAATTCCTTGGATCTTGTGCGGGCCCGGTTTCAACTCCTCGCCGGCGAGGGTCTGGCTGAGGATCGGCGAATGGGCCGGTTC
>JBJTRZ010000015.1:0-1808 GCA_046076415.1 Armatimonadota bacterium | reverse complement strand
CGCCACCTCCACCACGCCGTCCGAAGGCAGGTTCGCGATCAATCCTCCGGTATTGGGAACGTTGCCGTGGATGCGCAGCGGCGTGTCCTTCTCGCGCGCCTCGATGATCCAACTCGCATATTCCCAGGATCGCTCCCAGCCGATCTCCTTTTCCCCGCGCACCATCGCCTCGCGATCCGCGTCGGCGGCGGCCCGCCACTGCGGCCAGTTGTCCGCGTAGAAGCTCGACCCGCCGTCGTATCCCGGACGCGCATACCGCTCGATCAGATCGGCCCGCTTGCGATAGTAGGGAAGGTACTCCGAGAGGTGCCCGCTCGATTCGGTGATGAATGCGCCGAAGTGGAGCATCATGTCCTTGCGCACGAGGTCGCCCGGATCCCAATCGTCGGACGGCCCCTCCCCGGCGAGATCCTTGCGGGCCTTGTCCATCAGCAGCGGATACAAATCCCGCCCGCCGTGCTCGAATCGGGTGAACCATGCCAGATGGTTGATTCCCGCGCATTCCCACGCCACTTCGGAGAGATCGACGCCGGCTCGCCGCGCGAGAAGGGCGCCGGTTCCCTGCACGGAGTGGCAAAGGCCCACCACCGGCATGCGCGACACCCGCGACGCGGCCAGGCAGAGCATTCCCATGGGGTTGGTGTAATTCAGGACCAGGGCGTCCGGACACAGACGCTCGGCGTCGCGAAGCACGTCGAGCCAGACGGGAATCGTGCGAAGGGCCTTCATCAACCCGCCCGGACCGATGGTGTCGCCGATACATTGGTCCACACCGTACTTGCGCGGAATGTCGTTGTCGAAACGAACGCAGCCGAGCCCGGACACTTCGATGCAGTTGGTGACGTACTGCGATCCGGGGAGCACCTCCGCACGGTCCGTCGACGCCACGACGGTCCATTGGCCGGCGAGGCCCTTGCCCTCGATCAGGCGAAGGATCAACCGCTCCATGGTCGCGAGGCGCGCCGGATCGATGTCGACCAGCCCGATGGTTCCGCCATGATTGCCCGGAATCGACAGGATGTCGTTCGTCAAACGCGGGGTGAATCCCGAACCCGCCCCCATCATCGTCACTTTGATCCGACGCTCGAAGTTGCCGGGGAGGCCCCGCTGGGCCGCATCCCGCACGTGCGCCTTGTGCGCCGATTCCGTCGTTTCCGCCATGGTCACCCCCCGATCGCACCACCGAATTCCGGAGCGCGCCGCGCCCGGCTGCCCAGCGAATTCGACACCGCCCCACCATCGACCTCCCCGCGCGTTGCGCCACCTCCGCGCGTGCGATAAACTCCCACGTTTGGCGGTGCTCGGGTTTCCGGTCGCCGCGAAAGGACCGTATCCATGCCGAAGATGAAGTCGCACAAGGCCGCCGTCAAGCGGTTCCATGGCACCGGATCCGGCAAGTTGATGCACCGACACACCAAACGCGCGCATTCCATGATCAAAAAGACCCCGGGATGCCGCCGCCGACTCTACAACGAGTCCGCCCTTTACCCGGGCAAGGCGAAGGCGGTCGGACGCCAGCTGCCGTACGGCGCGAACTACTGACAACCACCCCCGCCCCGCGCTCGCGCGGAGCGGTCGTCCGCCGAAAGGTTGGACGTCGGGAACGAACTGCGGCCTCCGGCCGCGCCCGAAAGGATAAACCACCATGCCCCGCGTCAAACGTGGCGTGATGACGCACAAGCGTCACAAGAAAATTATCAAGCAGGCGGAAGGCTATTTCGGCCTTCGCAAAAGCGCGTTCAAGACCGCCAACGAAGCGGTTCAACGCGCCGGCAACTACGCCTACCGCGACCGCCGCAACAAGAAGC
>JBJTRZ010000014.1:0-3838 GCA_046076415.1 Armatimonadota bacterium | reverse complement strand
CACCTGCTGGGCATCGACCACACCCGGCTGACCTACTTCTTCAACGGGCGGAACTACCGCCTCACCGATGTCGCAGGGAACATCGTGAAGGCGATCGTCGCTTAGCGGGGTGCCGCCCCCCGCGGCGACCGACCGGGGAAGGTATTCAAACGCGGGGTCAGCCCGCGAGCATCGGCAACAGGCGTGCCCGCTGTTCGAGCAGCGCCGCACGTTCCGCCGCGCCCTTGCGGTCGAGCCCGAAGAAATTGCGCGCGAGCGGTTCGCGCAGCGCCGGGTCGGATTCCCGGTCGATCAGGAACGACCAGTAGAGCACGGTGAACGGGCAGGTGGTGCCCGGGTCGTAGCGGCAGTCGCGGCAGTAATCCGACATCCGTTCGATGTAGCGCCCGCTGGCCACGTAGGGCTTGCGCGCCACCCATCCGCCGTCGGCGTATTGGCTCATGCCCACGGTGTTGGGGGTCACCACCCACTCGTAGGCGTCCGCGTAGACCGCGTGGAACCAGCCGTTCACCGCGTGCGGGGACACTCCGGCGAGGAGGGCGAAGTTCCCGAGCACCATCAGCCGTTCGATGTGGTGGCCGTATCCGGTGGCGAGCACGTTGCGGATCGCGGTGGAGAGGCAGCGCAGATCGGTGTCGCCGGTCCAATAGAACGCGGGGAGGGGTCGGGTGTGCCCCAGCGCGTTGGTGGTGGACCAGTCGCCGGGAAACGTTTCCCAGAGATGGAAAAGGTATTCGCGCCAGCCGGCGATTTGGCGAATGAACGCTTCGACCGAGGCGATCGGGGCATGGCCCGCGGTCCATGCCGCCAGCGCAGCGTCGATGCATTCCCGCGGCGACACCAGCGACAGGTTGAGGGGAATCGAGAGCAGCGAGTGGTACCCCACCGCGTCGCGCGACGACAGGGCATCCTCGTAGGGTCCGAACAGGGGGAGCCGGTCGCGGACGAAATCGGCGAGCAGGGCGAGCGCGTCGGCGCGCGTGACCGGCAGATCGAAGCCGTCGACGGTGCCAGTCAGGCCGGGGAGGGTGCGCACGGTGTCCATCACCGACCGGGTGAGGGCGTCGGGCGGGAACGCGGGGCGGGGCAGCGGGACGTGGGTTTTCGGGAACGGCTTGCGGTTTTCGTCGTCGTAGTTCCACCGGCCGCCCACCGGCTTCGCGCCGTCCATGAGCAACCCCGTGCGTTTGCGCAGATCGCGCCAATACTGCTCCATGCGCGGGGCGGGGTGTTTGCCGAGCCAGGTGCGGAACGCGTCGGGCGGGGTGAGCCAGTAGGGATCCGGGAGCAGGCGGACCCCGTGGCGCGCGAGCAGCGGGCGGATGCCGGCTTCGCGCGGCTGCACGACATCGATATCGGAGAACTCGGCGAGCACGGTATCGAGGGAGGCACCGATGCGATAATCGACGTCCCATCCCTCCGCGCGTCGTTCCTCGGCCCAGTGCCGCATGGCGGACCAGACCAGCACGAGTTTGCGCGCGTGGTAGGGGTGTCGCGTGGCGAGGGTCGGGTCCTCCACAAGCAGCAATCGGCGCGCGCGCGGGGCGCCGAGGAAATCGGTGGAGAGTTGATCGCCGAGCACCAGTCGGACGGGTCGGGGATCGGGTTGTGCGGCCACGGGTCTGGAACACCCGGGGTGCGGGGCGGGTTCCCGTGGGGCGCGGCACGCCTCCGGCGGCGCCGTTTATGAAAGCCGGCTTGAATAGGCGGTTTCGTTATTTAAGCGGGCTTTGATAGTGGCCGAGCGGGACGATCGGTACGGGTACGCCGCGTACGACGTTTGGGGCTCGGAGTTTATCGCAGAAGAAGCCAGGCGCTTCGGTGCCGTTCGTGCGCGCACCGACCCCTTGCGCAAAATACGTTCCCGTGATAGGATTCCACCAGCATCAAGAGCGGCCCCATGGGGCCCGGCAACCGAGCCCGAAGACGGCCACGGTGCCTGGAGCAACCAAGCTCGATGCGCAGGACCATCCTGAAAAAGGTGTTCTTCGCGAAAAGTTTCGGGGCCGTCGACGATTGATTTCGTCGACGGCCCTCGTGCTTTCACCCCTCGGGCCGTTCCGCGTGCCAACCACGCATCCGGAGGTCCGTCATGTCCGTTTCCCCGTCGCCGTCCACCACGCGCTCCCGCCGGTCCCGCACCGCGCAGCCCCGCCCCGCGGAGGCGGAGCCGGCCGTCGTTCCCGCCGCCACCGGTTATCTCGCCCGGCTCGGCGCGTACGGCTTCGACGCGTTCGAGCCGATCCTGCTCGCCGCCCTGGTCACCGAGGATCCCCTGTTGCTCGTGGGGGAATGCGGAACCGGCAAAACGTTCCTGCTCAACTCCATCTCGGTGGCGCTGGAGCTCGCGCACCGGCATTACAACGCGGCGCTGGTGAGCTTCGACGACCTGGTGGGGTTTCCGTACCCCGACGACGAGAAGGCGACGGTGCGGTTTTTGGAAACTCCGGCCACCGTTTGGGGTGCGGAGAGCGTGTTGGTGGATGAAATCTCCCGCTGCCGGCCCGAGCACCAGAACCGCCTCTTCAGCCTGATCCACGAGCGCCGCGTGCAAGGGGTTCCCCTCGCGCGCCTGCGCTACCGATGGGCCGCGATGAATCCGAGCTCGATCGACCAATGCGGCGATTACGCGGGGTCGGAGGCGCTGGACCATGCGCTCGCGGACCGCTTTTCCCTGATCGTGCCCGTGGGCGATTGGAGCACCTTGTCGGCGGCGGACCAGCGCCGCGTGGCCGATCCGGCGGGCGAAGGCGCCCGTGCCGACGACCAGGGCGCGCTGCGCTCCGCGCTTGCGGTGTGGCGCGCCACCTATTTCGAGCGGCTCGCCCATTGCCCCGAGGGGATCCTCGAGTACGCCTGCGCGGTGGCGTCCGTGCTTGCCGACGCGCGGATTCGGATTTCTCCGCGGCGGGTGCGCATGCTCTCCCGCAGCCTGCTCGCCGCCAGCGTGGTGTCGGGCGGGGAGATCGTCGAGGCGGTGTTCCGCCAGGTGCTCGCCTGCTCGTTGCCGCAGGTGGCGTGGGGTGCCGAGCCGCCGGCGGAAGTGGTTTCGGCCGCGCACCGCTCCGCGTGGGACCTTGTGTTCGCCACCGGGGACCGCAAATGGGTGCACCAGTTCCATATCCAGCGAACGCTCGCCGCGAAGGCACGGATGCTTTTCCACGGGTGCCCGAGCGCCGATGCCGGCGGGGCCGCGATCACGCAGTTCTTGGTGTCGGAATCGCCCGCGCGCGCGGCGGCGTTCGCGCTCGCCCTCTATCCCGCGGCGGCGGCGGGGCAGATCCCCGGCGCGGGTGCCGAGTCGGTGGCGGACCTCGGCCGCGTGGCGCAGCCGATCCTGGACATCGACGAAACGCTCGAGTGGCAGGAACCCTTGAACGCCACGGGAACCGCGCATCCCGGAATCACGAGGGTGGCTCCGGTCCTCGACCGGCTCCACGGTGGCCGGCTCGCCCGGGCGAACCAGCTGCTCCACCACTGCGTGCTCCGGGGCATCGTGCCCGACTCGGTCGAGGCGCTGGAAGCGGAGTTCAACGACTGCGTGCGGGCCGTGGCGGACGAGATTTCGCGATGACGGCGAGGGCGATCGAAATGCCGCTACCGCTCCTTCTGCTCAACATGGGCGGGCCGCGCTCGCGCCGCCGCACCGAGCCCGTGCGTTTCACGGTGCTCGATCGGGACACCGGTCCGGTGAGATGTCCGCGGATCCGGATCATCGGGTTCGAGAACGATCCGGTGATCGACCCGGTCGAGCGCGCGTTCCGCGCCTTGGCGGCCCACGGGCTGCGATCGCCGGAGGAGCTTAGGGATCATTTCCCCGTGCCTTCCGGACCGCGGC
>JBJTRZ010000013.1:0-3082 GCA_046076415.1 Armatimonadota bacterium | reverse complement strand
GTCGGAGGCCGGCCGCAAGCTCATCGACCAGGTGGCGTTGTTCTCGCTGCTGGCCAATATCTGCGACGCCAAGAGCCTGATCATCCACCCGGCGAGCACCACGCACCAGCAGCTCTCCGCCGAGGAGCAGCGCGCCACCGGCGTGACTCCGGGCTTTGTCCGCCTCTCGGTGGGCATCGAGGATCCCGCCGACATCATCGCGGATCTCGAACAGGCCCTCGCGGCGATCTGACGATTCCAGTGAAGAAAGGCGCCGGGGCGGGGAAACCCGTCCCGGCGTTTTTGCGTCCCAACCTCCATGCACCGAATTGAATTCCTACGAGGCGCCCTTGGTGGGCTCTTGCTCGCCGCGATTCCTGCTGCTTGGGCGCAGGACGATCCTCCGGTCGAGCCATCCGGCGCGGGAGCACCGCTTCCCGAGGGTTTTGTCCGGCGATCGTGGCGGGTGGGAAGTGTTTCCCGGGAAGCCATCGTACGCCTGCCGGCCAAGGTCGACGGGGCCCCGCTCATCCTCGCGTTCCATGGGCACGGCGGCCGCGTCGAGCGCACCGCACGGACTTGGAAGGTGAACGATGCTTGGTCGGAGGCGGTGGTGGTGTTCCCGCAAGGGGTGCCGACCTCGACCCGCAACGACCCGGAGGGACGTCGACCAGGCTGGAAGGTGGTAGGGCTAGCGAACGCGGATTTGGATTTCGTGGACGCGTTGCTGCGTACGGCCCGGGAGGAATGGAAGGTCGACTCCGACCGGATTTTCGCGATGGGGCATTCCAATGGCGGGGGATTCGTGAACCTGCTGTACGGCCGGCGTGCCGGCGTGTTCGCGGGACTCGGTGTCGTGGCCGCGTCCGGGGAACGGCTCGTGGCCGCGGGCAAGCCGTGTCCGTTGATCCACATTGGTGGGCGGGCGGATCGGATCGTGCCTTTCGCGGAACAGGAACGGGCGGTGGAGGCGGTTCGGCGCATCAACGGGTCGGTGGCGCCGGTGGAATTCGTGATCCACGAGGGGGGGCACGCGTGGCCGCGCACCGCAACCGCGAAAATCGTGGAGTTCTTCAAACATCAGCGCCGTGCCGGGGCGCCGAAGGAGAAATGATCGCCGCGGGGGGATGCACCGCCCGGCTATAATGCGGCATGCCTCCCGTCGTCGTTTGCGGCCTCGGCCGGTTCGGTCTCCAAGTGGTGGAGGAACTCCGATCCGCCGGCGCCGACGTGGTGGTGCTCACCGATTCGGCCACGGGCGACGAGCGGCTGGAGCGTGCCACCGCCGCGGGAGCGCGGGTGGTGCACGGCGATTTCCGGTCGTCGTCGGCCCGGCGGGAAGCGGGCTTGGCCGTCGCGGCCGCGGTCGTCCTGACCACGTCGAGCGATGTCGACCATCTGGAGGCCGCGCTCGAGATCCGCGGCGAAGCGCCCAACGTGCGCGTGGTGATGCGCCATTCCGAACCGCGACTTTCCGTCCGACTGCAAACCGACTTCGGAATCTCCGCCGTGCTCGCGCCGGCGATCCTGGCGGCGGACGCGTTCGTGGATGCCGCGCTTTCGGCACCGGTGGACCCGGGCCCGGCGACCGTGCGCGGGGGGCGGCTCGACATACCCGGCAGACCGCGTCGCACCGAACTCGCCGCGCTCCCGATCCTGCTGGGCGCCCTTTTCGCCGTGGGAGTGTTGGTGTTCCGGCAAACGCTGGGCCTCGGGTGGTTGGACGCGGCGTACTTCACGGTGACGACGATGACGACGGTGGGATACGGCGATATCGGCCTTTTGGACGCGCCGCCCCTTGCGAAACTCACCGGAATGGCGCTGATGTGCGGGGGAATCGTGCTGATCGCCATGATCGCGTCCCTGCTCACCAATTTCGTGGTTTCCGGCGCGGCGGATCAATGGCGCAACGAGATGCTTGCCCATCGTCTGCACGGCCATGTGGTGGTGTGCGGACTTGGGCGCGTGGGGGCCGCCGTGGCCCGCGACCTGTTGTCGCGCGGGATCGCCGTGGTGGTGGTGGATCCCGCGGCGTACGACGACGAGCATCGCGAGCTCCGGATCCGCTGCCCGGTGATCGTCGGCGACGCCACATTTCCGCCCACGCTGCTCCGAGCCGGCCTGGATCGTGCCCGCGCCGTGATCGCCTGCACGTCCAACGACGCGTTGAACCTCGAGATCGGCCTCACCGCGCAGTCCATCAACGAGGAACGGCGGGCCAGCCGTCCGCTGCGACTCGTGCTGCGCTGCTTCGACGCGCGGCTTGCGCGTAGGATACACGCCGTTTCGACCAACTACACCTTGCTCTCCGAGGCCGAAACCGCGGCCCCGATTTTCGTGCGCCACGCCCTGGCTCCGCATCCGAAGGAAACCCCCCAATGACCCTGCGCTTCGCCGCCGTGCTCGTGTTCCTCCTCGGCGTTTTCCCGCCGGTGTTCGGCCAGTCGATCGACGCCGCCGGGAAACAGGCCGTGCTCGATGGCTTGGAGCGGACCGTCAAGGCCCGGGCCTTCGTTCCCGGCGTCGACTTCGCCCGCTGGCCCGACCATTTGGCCAAGCAGCGGGGGCGGATCGACGCCGCCACCGAGGCCCCCGCGTTCGTGGCCGCCGTGAACGATGCCCTGCGCGGATTCGGCATCAGCCATATTCGGCTGCTCACGCCGTCCGCGGCCCGGACGCGCGCGACCGGGGTGCAGATCGGCTACGGTTTGGCAACGGCGCCCGACCCGCGCGGACTGGTGGTCACCACCGTGGTGCCGGGCAGCCCGGCCGACAAATTGCGGATCGAGCCCGGCGACATCGTGGTGGGCGTCGAGGGAGCGGAGAAGCCGCGCGCGATCGCGAGTCTGTCGCCCGACGGGACGGAGCGCGACACCTGTCTGGTGACCGCGCTGCGCCCTTCGACCGGTGGCACCAAGTCGTACATGCTGTTGAAGAAACCGTTCGATACGACGCGGGTCCCCGAATTGACGTGGCCCACCAAGGACATCGCGATGGTCCGGCTCGCCTCGTTCACGCGCGGCTACGATCGGCGCATGCTCGAGGGCTTCCTGCGCACGGCCGCGGGGGCGAACGGCCTGATCCTCGATCTGCGCGGCAACGG
>JBJTRZ010000012.1:0-1997 GCA_046076415.1 Armatimonadota bacterium | reverse complement strand
GGGACCGCTTGGCAGAAGACGATTCCCGCGCCTTCGGTCGTACCGAAGCACGGCTGGTACCCCACCAAGGCGTCGGTGTCGCGCGACGGTTCCGACACGGTACTGGTGCTCTCGGGAATGGTCGAGCGCTGACCTTCCGCGATCGCAATGCCACGGGGCGGCCGGAGCGATCCGGCCGCCCCGTTCGTTTCAGGGAGGTGCGTCCCGGATCGCCATCGCCAGCGCGTTCGAAACCGCACGGCGCAGCGCAATGACGCCGTTGGTGGCGGGTCGGGAATGGACGGCATTGGTCAGCAGGATCGCGAACGCTTCGGCATCCGGATCGAGCCAGATCGAAGTGCCCGTGAATCCGGTGTGTCCGAACGAACGCGGGGAAAGTCCCGCGCGGATCGAGTACGGGGAATCGATATCCCAGAGGAGTCCCCGGGCGATGCCGCCGGTCGTGTCGATCGCTCCCGTGCACAGGGAAACCGTTTCCGGGCGCAGGATGCGCGCCTGCCCGAGCGTTCCGCCTGCGAGCAGACACGCGCAGAGTCGGGACAGATCCTCAGCGGTCGAGAAGAGGCCCGCATGGCCGGCCGTTCCTCCGAGCGCCTTTGCGGTGGGATCGTGAACCCTTCCCCGATCCGACGAAGCTTCATCCCGTTCCTCGTTGGTGGAGGCGCAGCGGGGGGCGCAATAGGGGCCGGGCCGGAACCCGGTGTCGTCCATGCCGAGCGGAGAGAAAATTCGCCGTCGCGCCGCTTGGTGCAGGTCCATTCCTTCGACCGACTCCACCAAGGCGCCGAGAACGATGGCCGAAAAATCGGAATAGAGGAAACGTTCTCCGGGCGGCGCCATCACGCGGGACCGTGCGATTTCGGGAAGGATTTCGCGAAGCGTCAACCGGCGGCCCCGGTAGGCTCCGCCGGCGGGCAGCCCTGCCCGGTGCACCGCGAGATGCCGCACCGTGATGCGGCTCCGATCGGCCAAGCCGGGCAGGCGGGCCGCATCGGCGAATTCCGGCAGGTGCCGCGCGATCGGGTCGTCGAGGCGCACGCGGCCTTCCTCGAGCAGCGCGGCGACGCACATTCCGGTGGCGACGCACTTGGTGAGGGACGCGAGATCGTAGATGGTGTCGCGACGAGTGGGGATGGGGTTGGGGCGAGCCACGGCGACACCGAACGCCGCTTCGTAGGCGACTTTGCCGCGACGACCCAGCAGGAGGACCGCGCCGGGGGCATGCCCTTGATCGACCGCAGCGCGCACGAGTCGAGCGGCTTCCCCAACGTGGGAGCGCGCCAGCCCGCACGCTTCGGGCGATTCGCGCGGTAGGGGGGGCGGCTTCATCCGCCGTCGGGCAGGTCGTGGTCCGGGCGGAGTCGAGGCAGGACAATGGTCACGCGGGTTCCTCGGCCCACTTCGCTTTCCACGAAGATCGTCCCGCCGTGTTCGCGGACGATCCGCGCCGCAACGGACGTTCCTAGCCCCGTGCCTCCGGGTTTCGTGGAGACCGCATCCGGGGTGAAGAGGCGCTGCCGGACGGTTTCCGGCATTCCGCGCCCGGTATCCTCGACCTCCAAAATTATTTCGTCGTTGGCTTCGGCGTAGCGCGAGCGAACGACGACGCGACCACCGTCCGGGGTTTCCGGCAGCGCGTTGTTGACGAGATTGTAGAGGCAGTCGTAGAGGCGGTCGTGGTCGAACCGGAATTCGGGGACGCCCGGGCCGTGTTCGCGGATCAGGCGGATGCCCTTCGACGAGGCGGTGGGTGCAAGCGTCTTCGATACGTCGTCGACCACCGACCCGATGCTGGCGGTTTCGAACACGGGGGGCGGAACATTGCCTTTGACCATCGCGGCGATCGCCTCGGTGCGGCGGCGGACACGCTGGGCGGCCGCGAGGACATCGTCGAACAGCCAAGGCTGGACCGCCGCGAGGTCGGCGACGGCGGATCGGGCGGGATCGGAAGGGGTATTCGTTTCCGCGTCGAGTGCGGCAACGGCATCGGCGAGCAA
>JBJTRZ010000011.1:0-3156 GCA_046076415.1 Armatimonadota bacterium | reverse complement strand
CCGCCGAATCGCCGCCGCCCACGATGGTGTTCGCACCGAGCGCGGTCGCCTCGGCCATCGCCACCGCGACCGCCCGCGTGCCGACCGCGAAGTTCGGCATTTCGAACACGCCCATCGGACCATTCCACACCACCGTCCGCGCCGATCGGATCAACTCGGCGAAACGGGCGGCGGTGGCCGGTCCGATGTCGAGCCCCTCCTGATCGGCAGGCATGGCATCGGACGGAACGATCGTGGCCGGAGCATCGTTGCGGAACTCCGCCGCCACGACGCAATCCACCGGAAGTGCGATGCGCGGATCCCCGAGCAGGCCGCGGCAGAATTCCAGCGAACCTTCGTCGAGCAACGATCGACCAATCTCGTGGCCCGCCGCCTTCTGGAACGTGTAGGCCATCCCGCCGCCGATGATCAAATGATCGACCAACGGCAGCAGCTTTTCGATGACCGGAATCTTGTCCTTCACCTTGGCACCGCCGAGGACGGCCACGAACGGCCGGGAGGGGGCAGCCAAGACACCACCGAGGATGTCGATTTCCTTCCCCAGCAGCAGGCCGGCCACGCATGGCTTGCCCGCGGCACGGAGGACTTCGGCGACCCCGGCCGTGGACGCATGGGCACGGTGGGCCGCGCCGAACGCATCGTTCACGTACACATCCGCCATGCCGGCGAGGCGCGCCGCCAAGGCGGGATCGTTGGCCTCCTCCGCGTCGGTGTAGCGCGTGTTCTCGAGGAGGACGATCCGGTCCGCGGCCGGCGTGCACGCATCGATGCCCAGCGGGTCGGTCTCGGTGGCGACCGCGAGATCGACCGGCACGCCGATCAACTCGGCGAACCGCGCGGCGATCGGCGCAAGCGAATACTTGGGATGGATCTTGCCCTTGGGTCGACCCAGATGGCTGCAAACGATCAAATGGGCTCCGCGGCCCAACAGATCGCGCAGGGTCGGCAGCGCCGCTTGGATGCGGCGATCATCGGTGATGGCGCCCGTGTCATCCTGCGGGACATTGAAATCGACACGGACCAAGACACGCTTTCCAGCGACATCCACATCCGCGATGGTCTTCTTGTTCATGGCGACCGCATTGTACCGGACACCGGCTCGCCTCCTGCCGCATCACCCGGCCCGGCGCAGGCGCCAAACCTCCTCGCGTCCCAGCCGTTCGGGAAACGCGGCACCGGGCGGGCCGGCGGAAACACTGTCGAACCAAGGCGAGAACGTTGCACGCAGTTCGTCCCGATCCGACGAAAACGGTGGGCCCAGCGTCGGATCCGGATCGTCGCGCGGCGTCAGGTAGAAGACGGCGAGCAGGGTTCCTCCGGGGCGCAACGCGCGGGCTACGGACGCCGCGTAGTCCGGACGGCGCTCCCTCGGAATCGCGCAAAAGCACGTGTGCTCGACCGCGGCGTCGAACGCGCCGGACCATGCTTCCGGCAATGCGAACAGATCGCCGTGTTCGATACGAATGCCGGACACCCCGGCGAATCGCTCGCGCGCTCGGACGACCGCGGTGGGCGCGAAATCAAGTCCGACCACTTCGTCGGCGCCGGCGGCGAGCACGGCGGGCAAGTCGTTGCCCGATCCGCACCCGGGCACGAGCACCCGGCCCGCAAGCGGGTTCGATCGCAGTTCGGCGACCAGCGCGGGCGAGGGTTGCCCTTTGTCCCACGGGGTGTCCCCCGCGACATACGCCCCCTCCCAGTCGGTCATTCGTCCTGCCCGATGGGAAAGACTCCCTCCCGCTGCAGACGACTGACATGCGGAATTCCCCCGTAGAAGGGATTGTTCTGGTAATGGCACACCACATTCGAGCGCTCGACCGAGTCGTCGTCCTTGGAGCCCTTGTGGGGAATGTGGCTGAAGAACACCACGCAATCGCCCGCCTTGGGGTAAACGATCTCATGTTCCTGGGCGTCGTACCAAGCGTTGAACGACTCCTCCGAAACCGACCATCCACCGCCTCGCGTGAGTTCGCGCGGCGGCGCGATGCGGTGACCGCCCTTCACATAGGTGAGTTTGGCGATCCCCGGACCGTTGTCCTGAAAGTAGAACGTCGTGTTGATGCCGGTTCCGCGGGATGCATACGGCGCCGCATCGTCCTGTTGCCAGTAGCCGTAGAAATCGAGGTGCCACTCCTGGTCGTAGGGCCCGGGGTTGATGTGGCCCCGCAGGGATCGCAGTTGGCACTGGCGTCCGTAGAGCGCCTTGAGGTACGGACGAACACTGGGGTGGCCGACCAGGGGCGCGAAGGTTTCGGGCATTCGGTCGAGCAGGGAGTCGAACCACATATTCCCGACGTGATTGAGGCCCTCTTCCCAGCCGTTGGCGCGCGCCTGATTGAGGGCGAGGCGGCACCGTTCGGTCTCCTCGGGAGTCAAGGCGCCGGACAGGAGCACCCATCCCTGCCTCTCGAGCACGTTCAGATTGTCGATGACCGTTTGGTCCATGCGCGTCGTCCTCAGTCCTGATCGTCGTCGGTGGTCATGCGGAAGAAAACGCCGTTGTCGCGGCGCCGGGCGCCGGCCTGATCGATGGGCAACCACTTCGCGTGACCGTCGAAGAAGAGGCAGGAAAGTCCTTGGTTGTGCGGTCGCGGAATCCAGTCGAGGTCTGCCGGTTGCTCGGCGATGTTCGCCCAGTAGATCTCCGGCCCGCGAACCGGTCCCGAAGGCAGCGCCGCCGCGTCGATGATCTGGATCGTGCCGACACTGTCCTCGACGTTCGCCTCGGAGGTGCGCGGGGAGCCCGTGGTCGGGAACGGGCCGCGTCCCTCCCACGAATAGGTTTCGAGGCACGAATACCCACCCGAGAGGCAATAATCGGACACCGGTTGGAGGGGACCGCGCATCCCCGCCGTCGCGAAGCCGTTCAATTGCGGCTGCTGCGGGCAGACGAACAGGCCGACGTTTTTCACGTAAGGAAGGATCACGGCCCTCCAGGTGTAGGTTCCCTCGCAACAGTCCAGGCACGCCGGATTGGTGTCCGGCGACGATTCCGGTTGGAGCTCGTCGTGGTCGGCGCGGTACATGGCGAGCGCCATGCCGATCTGGCGCAGGTTGGAGACGCAAGCGGACTGGCGCGCCTTGGCGCGGGCCTGGGCGAAGACGGGGAACAGGATCGCCGCAAGAATGGCGATGATGGCAATGACAACCAAGAGT
>JBJTRZ010000010.1:0-2508 GCA_046076415.1 Armatimonadota bacterium | reverse complement strand
TGCGCGGAATGCGCCCTGGCCATAGCGGCGATGGTCGCCGTCCGGCGCCGCCTCAGGGACACCGCCGAGTGCACGAGCGCGTCCGATGCATTCCGCCACCGCGTGTTCAAACGCTTGCTCGAGGACAACCCCCACGTTGCGCCGTCGCCGAACGCGACCGTCGCCGATTCCTACCAACTGCCAATACCGATGGAGCCCTGAACCATGTTGATCAATTGCCCGCGCAAGGACCTGTTCGAGGCGATCCAAACCGTTGGACGCGCCGTATCGGGTCGCTCGTCGCTTCCCATCCTGTCCCACATCAAGATTTCTCCGATGGGCGGAGAAGGGCTTCGACTCACGGCGACCGACTTGGAAATGTGGATGGAATGCGCCCTCCCGGCACGCATTCAAGTTGGACTCGGAGGCGCGGACGCGGAGACGGGATTCACGGTTCCCGCACGCGTTTGCGCCGAAATGCTCGGAGCACTGCCCGAGGCCGATGTCGTGCTCGACCGACCCGATGGAGGAAACAAGGTCCATGTCCGGTGCGCCCGGTCCAACTACGACCTGCTCGGACTGCCCTCCGACGAATTCCCCTCGCCTCCCGAAGTGGAACCCACCGCAACGTTGGTGCTTCCGGGTTCGTTGCTCAAACAGATGATTCGGCAGGTGGCCTTCGCCGTTTCCACGGACGAAACCCGTGCACTGCTGACCGGCGTGCTGATGCGCTTCGACGGAACCGATCTCAAACTCGTCGCGACCGACACGCACCGCCTCGCGGTGCGTGCGGGCAAGGCGGCGGCCGGCAACGGCGCCGGATCCGCGGTCGTACCGGCGCGCGCGATGAACGAAATCACGCGGCTTGCGGGAGACGAGGATGCCGTGACGATCTCCCTCGCGGCGGGCCAGGCGCGTTTCGAAGTCCGACGACGCGCCGAGGACCGGGATTCGGAGGCTTCCGCGATCGACGGACTACCCGGCAAATACCGCAGCGGTGCCACCACCATGGTCACCCGACTGATCGAGGGTCAGTACCCGAACTACGAACGCGTCATTCCGCAGTCGCACGAACGCAAATGGACGTTGGTTCGAGGAGATGTCGCCGCGGCGGTCAAACGCATCGCGATCGTTGCTCGCGACAACGCCAATCGCGTGGTGCTTGAAACCGAAGGTTCGCATTTGGCGCTATCGGCCGAAAGCGGGACCGTGGGATCCGCCCGCGACGAGGTCGAGGTGGCCAGGGAAGGCGATGACATCACGATCGCGTTCAACGCCAAATACCTCGCGGACGTTCTCGGCGCCGTGGACACCGAGGGCGTCTCGTTCGAATTGACCGAGCCCTTGCGTCCCGGGGTCGTGCGCCCCGTAGGCGACGGTGCGGTCGACTATCTGTGCGTCCTCATGCCGATGCAGGTGCTCTGACTTCCGCATCGACCGCAAACGGCCCGTCGGCAACGACGGGCCGTTTTCAATCGTTTGATTGAATCGCGGAACCGAACACAGGGTTCGATTGTCTCTCCCTCCGGAGATATCCCAATGAAACGCCGCTTCGCCTTCGTCGCCGTCCTGCTGCCGATCCTCGCCGGATGCCGCCCTGCCCAGCCGCCCAAGGATGTCCCCGGCAAGATGCCACTCGAGACGACACCGGTGCGCACTTCGAGGGCCGGCCTTGGATCCATCGGTCGCGAGGTTCGCCTAACCGGATCGCTCGCTGCCGACAACACGATTCAACTCGCCACGCGTATCACGGCGCGGGTGTTGGAGGCTCCCTTCCGCGAAGGAATGGCCGTACGCAAGGGAGACATTCTGATCCGACAGGACACGATCGACCTCGCCAACCAGCAGCGCGCCGCGGAAGCGGCCGTCGCCCAGGCCGCGGCGGGAGTCGCCTCGGCCGAAGCCGCGGTGAAAGTGGCGGAAACGCGGCTCGCACAGGCCCGCACACAGTCCAAGATCCAGTCGACCAGTTCCGCAGGCACCGTGGCGGATGCCGAACAGCAACTGCGCAGCGCTCAAGCACAACTCGAGATTGCGCGACGCCCCCAACGTGGGCAGGAAGTTGTCGTTGCCGAATCGGCCGTGGCGCAAGCGCAGGCGAATCTGGACAAGGCGGCTCAGGATCGAAAACGCTATGCGCAGTTGGTCGCCGACGGAGCCGCGTCCCGGGCGCAACTCGACCAATTCGTCAATCAAGAGAAGGTTGCGAAGGCTGCTTTGGAGAGCGCGAACGCACAGCTGGATATCGCGCGGACCGGTGGTCGCGAAGAATCGGTGCGCTCCGCCGAGACCGCGGTCCGCCGCGCGGAGGTCGGCGTACAGCTCGCGAAGTCCAACGTTCAACTCGACCGCGTCCGCGAGGACGAAGTCCGGTCCGCCGAAGCGACGTTGGAGCAGAGCCGGTCCTCCTTGCGGCAGGCGAAGGCGAACCTCGCTTCCGCGAACGCTTCCCTGGCGCGGAGTCGACAGGATATAGAGAATGCCGTTTTGCGATCCCCCATCGACGGCGTGGTGGCGAGCCGCTCGGCG
>JBJTRZ010000009.1:0-4427 GCA_046076415.1 Armatimonadota bacterium | reverse complement strand
ACGACGAGCAGTTCGATCAAGGTGAAGGCGCGGAGCGGTCGTGGCATGGAACTCTCGCAGGGTACCCGATCGCGGTCAGCCCTCGATTCCGGGCAGGCCGGCCACGGCGTCCTCCACCTGCACCTGGCAGCACACATTGGTCAGCGCGAAAAGCACGTACTGCGACACCAGGGCGATCGTGTCCACCAAATCGCGCTCCGAAAGGACTTCGCGCAGCCGCGTCCACAGGGCCGGGTCGATCGACCGGCGCTCCACGCACGCGTCCACCGCGTCGAGGAACGCCCGTTCCCGGGCGGACGCGATCGCCGCATAGGATCCCGTGCGCAACGCATCCATTTCCGCGTCGACGATGCCGAACTCGCGACCCACCTTGACGTGGTGCTTCCAGACATAGTCGCTGCGGTAGAGCACGGCCATGCGCAGGATCACGAGCTCCTGCTCGCGGACCGTGAGCCCGAGTTCGGACTTGGACGTCACCCAGTAATCGAGGAATGGGCCGAGGGTGTCGCCGTTGCGCATCAGCACCCCGAGCACGTTGCGCGGGAAGCCATCGCCCTTGAGCCCTTTCCCCGGGATGCGCTCGAGGATGGCCACCTGTTCGGGGGTCAACGCGTCGGTGGACAGCGGCGCGATGCGCGGTGCGGGTTCATCGGGAAACGTCATGACCGGGTATTCTCCCGCGCTCCGCGGGTTCCTTCCACCCATCGGCGGAAGCGCCACGTCAGGGCGGGAAGTCCGGCGATGCCGGCGGGCGGCACTTCGGGAAACTCCGCACCGTCCGCGCCCACCCGCGGGTGGACAAACCCACCGGGCCGATCGGGGAGCATGGCAACCACCGTCGCCAGCGCGACCACGGAATCCGGGAGCGGGAGGCTGCGCGGTCCGCCCACCGACGCGCCGACCCCGTTGTCGAGGACGATCCAGCGCAGGTTTTCCGGGAGACCCTGGGCCACATGGGGCGCCATTGCGCCCATCTGCGCGTTCTGGTCGCCCTCCACCACCACCACGGGAAGGTCGGGCCGCGCCTTCGCCAATGCCCAGCCAATCGCGAGCGTTCCCCCCATGTACCCGACATTGTAGAAATTCCCGGGTCGATCGGCCACGGCGCGCGCGGCGCGTGCCGTGTAGCCGTTGCTCCAAAGAATCGCCGCATCGGGGTGCGCGGCCACGATCGCCTCGATCGCGGCGTCGCGGGTCGGTGCGGCCGGCGAAACGTCCGGGCACCCGATGTTCGTGGGCGGAGGATGGTGTGGTTCGCCGGCGGGTTCGAAAGGTGGAGGGGTTCGCAGGAACGATCCTTCGGCAACGGCCAAAACCGAGCGCGCGCCCTCCGACGCGCGGCGAGCCGCAAGGGCGAGGGCACCGCCGAGTCCCCGGCCGTCCCGACGACCGCAAACGACGGCATCGCCGCCCAGCAACGCATCGATCAACGCATCGGTCCGACGTCCGATCGCCTGATGCGGTTCGGAATCGTCGCGATCGTCCGCCCCCCTGTACGTCACGAGCAACGCCGCGGGAATGTCGCACACCTCGGAGGAAAGCAACGACACCAACCCATCCCCGGCGTTCGCCAAACCGCTGTTTTGCAGGTGCATCAGGGCCGGCCGCCCCGTTCCGAGCCACCACCCCGCGGCGAGCCCGGGAAGATTGCCCTCGTGGTTGGTTGGCTGAAACCACCAACGGCCGGCGCTGCCCGCCGATTCGGCGTGGTGGGCCCAGGTGGACGTGATGGAACAAGGCACCGTGAAACAGGCGGAAATCCCGGCGGCGATCCACGCGTCCACCAAATCACGGTCGGTGGGGAGCGCTTCCATGCTGCGGTTTGGTTGTCGCGCCAAAGGTTCCCCCTTCCTCGCCCGCATAAAACAAAGCATCCCACCGCTGGCGGGGAGACCAGCGGCGGGATCCTGACCGCATCCTACCCCGTCGTCGGTCGTTCAAACCGGGTTTCGGGATAGGAAACCGTGCCCAGCCTCCCGCCGGCGCGGATCGGGTGTCAGAAACGGCCGCGGATTGCGTTGAAGGAGGTCGGGAGGACACGGCGATGCTCGGATTGGTGGAATCGGCGGCGGTGTCGGGGGTGGATGCCTGCGGCGTGCGGGTGGAGGTCCACGTGGCGCTCTCGCAAATGCCCGGAACCACGATCGTGGGGTTGCCCGACGCGGCGGTGCAGGAGAGTCGGGAGCGCGTGCGCGCGGCGATACGGCACAGCCACCGGACGTTTCCCGCGGATAAGCGCATCGTGGTGAATCTGGCTCCGGCCGACCTGCGCAAGGCGGGACCGTCGTTCGATCTTCCGATCGCCGTGGCCATCCTCGCGGCCAGTGGTCAGGTGCCGCGCGACGCGCTCGACGGCGTGGTTTTCGTCGGCGAACTGGGCCTCGACGGCACGGTGCGTCCGGTCGGCGGCGTGCTTCCGGTCGCGCTGTGGGCGCGGCGCACCGGGAGACGGGCGTTGGTGGTGCCCGCCGCCAACACCCGCGAAGCCGCCATCGTCGACGGACTGTCCGTGCATCCGGTCGACTCGCTCGAAACGGTGCTCCGCTTTCTCGAAAATTCGGCCTCGGTCCCCGCCACGTCCGAGGACCCCGCCGGCCTGCTCGGCTCCGCCCCCGAGGGTGATGTGGATTTCGGCGATGTGAAAGGACAGGCGCCCGCCAAACGTGCGCTCGAAATCGCGGCCGCAGGAGGGCACAACGTGTTGATGGCAGGTCCACCCGGTTCGGGCAAAACCATGCTCGCGCGCCGCCTGCCTACCATCCTTCCCCGGCTCGGCGTCGACGAAGCCCTCGATGTCACCAGGGTGTACTCGGTCGCGGGCATGCTCCCGGCCGGCGAGGCGCTGATTTCGCGGCGACCATTCCGCGCGCCGCACCACACGGTGTCGCACGCGGGGCTTTCGGGCGGGGGAAGCGTTCCCCGTCCCGGCGAGATCTCTCTCGCCCACCATGGGGTCCTGTTCCTCGACGAATTCCCGGAGTTCGCCCGCGACGTTTTGGAGGTGATGCGGCAACCGCTCGAGGATGGTCGGGTGGTGATCGCGCGCGCCGCGGCGACCGTGTCGTTCCCGGCCCGCTTCACGCTGGTGGCCGCGATGAATCCCTGCCCGTGCGGCTTCCTGGGCGATGGCCTGCGCGCGTGCACCTGCCCGCCGCCCGTGGTGGAGGCGTACCGGCGCAAGATTTCCGGCCCGTTGCTCGACCGCATCGACCTGCAAATCGAGGTGCCGCGCCTGCCGGTCGATGAACTCGGCGCCCCACCGGCGGGCGAGGGATCGGGGGCGATTCGCCAGCGCGTGGAGGCGGCGCGGGAACGGCAGCGGGAACGATTCTCCGGAACCGACACCGCGTGCAACGGCCGAATGGGTGCGCGCGAAGTGCAGCGCCACTGCCGGATCCGCGACGACGCGCGGGCGTTGCTGCTCGAGGCGATCACGCGCCTTCACCTCTCGGCCAGGGCGCACGACCGAATCCTCAAGGTCGCACGCACCATCGCGGATCTCTCCGGAGCGGAAAAGGTGAACTTGCAACACGTCGCCGAGGCGATCCAATACCGGGCGCTCGATCGGTCGCGGTGATTCCACAGCGAAGTTCCCGTGCGGGCTACTCGGTCGTGGAGGGCTCGGGGCGCACGAATGCGAGGAGGAAACTCTGCGGCAGCGCGATGCAGCCACCGACGATCAACGCCCACGCGAAATCCACGGAAATCGGATGCCAAACAACGGCGGCGGCCAATCCCGCGGGAACACCGAATGCGCCCCCCACGAATGTCCACACCGCCCAAAAGGCGCTGATCGGCATAACTTTTCGAAGGAGCAGCCATTGCCCGATTCCCAGAAGCAACAAACCGGGTGCCATGGGAACGAACGCCGGCAACGGCAACGCGACCAAATCCCCGGCGGTCCACAACCAAAGGGGTAGCACCATCGCCGCCATGGCGAAGAGGGAAACGGCGGTCCAAGCCACCGGCAACACGTGATCGCGAGCGATCCTCTCGCCGAACAGGACCCGAAGCGCAAGGACCTGCGCCACGCCGAATCCGAGCCCGGGCATCAACGAGAAACCGACCCGGTCGGGTCCATAGGGTCCCATGGGACTGCGCCCGAACGCGGCGCCGGGGATGAGGATCAACGCCCACGCCGCACCGAGGGCGCAACCCACCGCCGCCATCGTCGTCCAAAGCGCGATCGTACGATCCTCCGCGACACCAAACACGGTCGGGGTGGTCATCTTGGCCGCGGAATCCATGGTCGTTTCCTCCATCTCCGACCGAGGTTCGTCCGCGCGCCCGGGCGCTCTGCGATCGCACCGGATCGGCGCGGCATGGCACGGAGACCCCCTTCACCGATGGGGGCCGTCGATAGGAGCCCTGGAAACGTTGGTCGGGTAGGGAAAGTATGGCCTCGGCGCCGCCCACGAACGTCCGCG
>JBJTRZ010000008.1:0-7652 GCA_046076415.1 Armatimonadota bacterium | reverse complement strand
CCCACCGCCGCCAACGCGGCCTCGATGCACCGAAGTATGGTCGCTGTCTGGGCATGGGCATCGCCGATGCCCAGGACCGTGCCGTCGGGAGCGGTGCTGGTGGTTCCGGCCACGACGACCCGATCCCCCACGCGCACGGCGCGGCAATACCCAACCCGTGCTTCCCACGGCCCACCGGAGTCGAACTGGACGCGGCGCAGGGAGTTTCGGCCGATGTGCCGCGTGATATCGACCGCCTTCATTCCGGCGAGCCGCGCGCCTTCGAGTCCCGCCGGCGCATCCTCGAACACCACGCACCGCTCCGGCGCGACCCCGAGACGCTGGGCGGCGATCAGGAAGGGATCGGGGGCCGGTTTGCTGCGCGGGCTGTCCTCGGAGCCGACAATGGTGTCGAAGCGATCCTCGATGCCCAGGATACGCAGGGATTCACGCACCACCAAACCCATTCCCCCCGACACCACCGCGAGCGGAACCACGCCATGGAAGCGCCGCACCTCGGCCAGCACCGGTTCGATGCCGGTCAGTTCGGGGATCAGCTCTCGGTAGGCCATCTCCTTCGCGTGCGTCAACTCCGCCACGTTCATTTCCGTGCCGTGGTCGCGATTGAGCCGTTCGAGGATTTCGGAGGCGCACACGCCCCCCCACGCATAGAACTGCGGTTCGGGGAACAGATCGGGATGCCCCGCCGCGTCGAGGATGCGCCGCCACGCCCGGTAGTGCAGCGGCATCGTGTCGCACAGGGTGCCGTCGCAGTCGAAGAGGATCGCCCCCGGCGCGTGGTCGAGCGGCATCGGGATCAAATGGTCCATCGCCTACCTCCGCGGGGGGGAAATCAGCCCTCGCGTTTCTCCAATTTGCGGCGCAGCGTGGAGTTGAGCTCGCGCTTGCGCATCCGCACCGACTTCGGGGTCACTTCCACCAGTTCATCCGGACCGATGTACTCGAGGCTGCGATCGAGGCTCTGCTCGGAAGCCGGGGTGAGCCGAACGGCCACATCGCCCGTGGAGGAGCGCATGTTGGTGAGGTGCTTGGTCTTGCAGACATTGACCACCAAATCGCCCTCGCGCTGGTGCCGTCCCACGATCATTCCCTCGTACACGGGAACTCCCGCCCCGATGAACAGGATTCCTCGTTCCTCGGAGTTGGAGAGGCCGAACGCGGTGGTCACACCGGTCTCGGAGGCCACCAGGCTGCCGCGGCGGATCTTGTCGATTTCCCCCGCCCACGGGCGGAAGCCTTCGAAAAGGGTGGACATCACGCCGGTACCCCGGGTGAGGGTGAGGAACTGTCCGCGGAAACCGAGCAGGCCGCGGGTCGGAATGACGAACTCGAGGCGGGTGCCGCCCTTGTCGCCGGGCCGCATATCCTGAAGCTCGCCGCGGCGCTCGCCCAGGGATTGCACCACCGCCCCAACGTATTCGTCGTCGACCGAAATGAGCACACGCTCGCAGGGCTCCTCGCGGCCCTCGGGGCCGTCGCGCAGGACCACCTGCGGCATCGAAACCTGCAATTCGTAGCCCTCGCGGCGCATCGACTCGATCAGGACCGCGAGATGGAGTTCGCCGCGTCCGAACACCACGAACGAATCCGGGGAGTCGGTTTCCTCGACGCGCAAGGAAACGTTCGATTCGAGCTCCTTGAGCAAACGTTCGCGCAGTTTGCGGCTCGTGCAGTGCGGGCCTTCCTTGCCGGCGAACGGGCTGACATTGACGGAAAACGTCATCTGCAGCGTGGGTTCGTCGACCTGCGGGGGCGGGATGGCCTCGGGTTGGTCGCCGGCGGCGATGGTTTCCCCGATGGTGATCTCGGGCACTCCGGTCACGGCGATGATGTCGCCCGGCACGGCGGCCTCGACCGCGGCGCGCTTGAGGCCCTCGTACACGAAGACACTCTGCAGGCGGGTCTGGTATTTGGATCCGTCGCGGCGGAACACGGTGACGCCTTGATTGGGGCGCAGCGTGCCGGAGAAGACCTTGCCGATGCCCAGACGTCCCAGGTACGGGTCGCCGTCGATGGTCGAGATCAGCGCCTGCGTGCCGTCGTCGGCGCCTCCGAGCACCTTGGGTTCGGGGATGTGCTCCAGGATGGTGTCGAAGAGCGGCCGCAGATCCTCGCCCGGGGCGGCGTCCCAGTCGAGCGATGCTCGGCCGTCGACGGCGGTGGCGTAGACCACCGGGAAATCGAGTTGCCGTTCGTCGGCGCCCAGCTCCGCGAACAGGTCGAAGGTTTCGTTGACGACCCAGTCGGCGCGGGCGTCGGGGCGGTCCATCTTGTTGACCACCACCACCACCTTGTGGCCGGCCTGCAGGGCCTTCTCGAGCACGAAGCGGGTTTGGGGCATCGGACCGTCGACCGCATCGACGAGCAGCAGCACGCCATCCACCACGAGCATGACGCGTTCCACCTCGCCGCCGAAGTCGGCGTGGCCGGGCGTGTCCACCACGTTGATCTTGTGCTCCCGGTAGGTGATGGCGGTGTGCTTGGAAACGATGGTGATGCCGCGTTCGCGTTCCTGGTCCATGCGGTCCATCACGCGCTCGACCACCTCCTGATTGTCGCGGAAGACCCCGCCTTGGCGGAGCATGCCGTCGAGGAGCGTGGTCTTGCCGTGGTCGACGTGGGCGATGATGGCGATGTTGCGAAGCATGGGCTTGGGTGTGCGCGCTGTGTCATGGAAAGACCCGCGGAGCGCGCGGCCTCGCGGGTCGATCGTATTCTATCACGCAGGCATCTCCAGTTTCCCGACGCACCCTCCGACAATGGTCTTGTCGATGGGAAACCGGTCCACGCGGACCGCGCTCCCTGGGAAACGTGGGATCGGGCGGACGGACGCCCGCGAGGCCGGTGGGCCGACGCGGGGTCGAGGACGACCGATGCCTTGCCGGAGAAGAAGGATCGATCGCACACGAACGCGGGCGGGATGCGCAGTCGCATCCCGCCCGCGTTGCCTTTGGTCTTCCCCCTAGCGGGACCCGCGCGCGACCCGCGCCGCGAGCGCGAGGGTCGCAGCCACCGCCACGATCACCGGTACGAATCCCGGACCGGCGACCTCCACATAGGCCGACGCGGCGAGCGCGAGCACATGGCCGGTGGCCACCGCGAGCGCGAAGCGCAAGCCCGGCCCATTCCACAGCCAGCGCGCCATGCCCGCGATCGCCACCCAGCACAGGGCGACGCCCACGACGGACGTGCTGGCGAGTCCCGGTGCGAGCACCGCAGCGGTTCCCAGCGCACCTCCGGCCACCGCGGTGGCGAGCAGCAATGTCGGCGCCCACCGCCGCGTGCACAGGGCGGAGATCCCCAGTGCGGACAGAACCAAGGCGAGCGCGACGGGGAGCGGCGAACCGCTGCGCGCCGGCATCGAAACGCGGCCGCCGGATCCCGACGCCGCCACGGCCTTCGCCGCATCAACGATGCCCGCACCGAACTTCTTCGCATCGCCCTTGGGCAGCGCGGTCCGGCAAAGGATGTCGCGGACCTTGGCGGGGTCCGTGACGCCGCGCGAGACCACCAACGCGGCCACGGCGGCGACATGCGGGGAAGCCATCGAGGTGCCGTTGAACGCGTAGTAATCATCGCCGGTGCCGCCGAGCCGCGGCGACAGGTTGGTGTTCTGCAGGATGCCGTCGGCGGGATTGCCCGTGCCGCTCACATCGCCGCCGGGCGCCGCGATGGCGACCTGCTTGCCCCACGACGAATAGCTGGCCAGATCGCCCGTGGGTCCCACCGCGCTCACGGCGATGCACTCGGAGTACGCTGCGGGATAACCCACGCCTTGCTTCCCGGAATTGCCGGCCGCGGCCACGATGGTGACGCCTTTCTTGCGGGCGTACTTGCAGGCGTTGTGGATCACCGCGTCCGGGAACGCGGAACCGAGGCTCAGGTTGATCACCTGCGCCCCTTGGTCGGCGGCGTAGCGGATGCCGTCGGCGATATCGGCGCTGGTGCCCGAACCGCTGCCCGAGAGCACCTTCACCGGCAGGATGACCGCCTCGTGGGCGAGGCCCGCCACCCCCTCGCCGTTGTTGGTCGACTCGGCGATGGTCCCGGCCACGTGCGTGCCGTGCGCATGGTCGTCATACGGCTGGTCGTCGTCGTTGACGAAGTCGTAGCCCTTGGCGACCGTGGTGGTGTTGAAATCGCGGCACGCGGGCCCCTTGCGGTAGTCGACTCCGGAAACACCGGTGTCGATCACCGCCACCAGCACGCCTTTGCCGCGGGTGGTCTCCCACGCCTTCTCGGCGTTCACCATCCGGAAATTCCACTGCTCGTCGTAGCGCGGGTCGTTGGGACGCGTGGATTCCACGAACGAGCGCCGCAACACGAATGCGCTGCGCGCGGCGGGACGCGCATCGATCGGCGAGAGCTGGAATACGTGCTCGCGATCGGCGGCTTCGACGCCGGGTTCGCGGCGAAGGTTCGCCAGGACACGGTCGACCTCGGCCCCGGGAACCTTCGTCCTGAAAACGCGGTTGACCCGGGCCATCATCGAGTTGGGCGCGAGATCCAAGCGGAATCGCGATCGTACCGCCTGCACCTGCAGGTCCGTGGCCGAATCGGCGAGGTCGACCACCACGGAAACCATGGGGGATGGCGGCGAGGAGGCCCGGGCGGCGCCCAAGCCGCCGGCGGCGAGCACGACCACCGCGCAGGTTGCCAAACGTCGGTTCATCGCAGCCCTCCTTCAGGCGTTCTTGGCGGTCCGCAATTCGGGATGCCGCTCGAGGATGTATTCGTACCGATCCTTGCGCGGCCCGGGCCGCAGTTCGTCGAAGAGCGGGTCGCCACCGGCGTAGGCGGTGCCCGGGGGATCGCCGTAGGGGTTGCGTCCCTCCGCCTTGATCCACGCATCGATCCGCTTCCGTGTCGCTTCATCCACCGCCATGGCGCTTTGTCTCCTGCCGGATTGTACCAATCGGGGGGGTGCGCGGGTTCCGGTTCGATGTTCGAACGGAACCTGTGCGAAAATCCGGTATGAAGACGCGACCCTTTTCCGCCCTGATCGCCACCGCGGTCGCCGGGCTATCGTTGCTGATTGCGGGATGCGGCGGGGGAGGCCAAGCCGCGCTCGACCCGGGCATCCTGCGCTCGCGGACCGCCGATTCGATCGAAAAGGCGTTCGCGGTGCACCGTCGCAGCGCGCTTCCCGACGATGGGACCACCCGAGGTGGAGCCATTTACGACCCGTTCCTCGAACTTTGGGGCAAGCCGGTCGAGGACGGCGTCGACTACTTCACCGACGAAGCGTGCACGGATGCCGCGGGACAGTCGCGGTTCGTGGTGGACGCCAATTTGGAAACGTTCACGGTCAAGACGGATATCACGACGGCGATCGACAAGGGACCGTGGGCCACGCATCGATCGACCGCGCATTTCGAGCTGTCCCCCACCAGCCTGTATTTCCTGGAACAAGGGACGAATCCCGAGCTCGGAACGTATTCCGTCTTCGCCGGAACCGTGGCGTCGGGCGTCGCCTTCACCGTCGAGTCCACCCTTCCCGGAGCCGCGAAACGGGTCTACAAGGTGCTCGTATTCGCCAACGGCACGTCGCAGGTGGTCTTCGACAACGAGAACGGCCACCGCTACACGCTCGATTTCGCGGCGAACGGTTCGGGCACGGGCACGGTGACCGGCTCGCATGCGCTGCTGCCGGCAGCCGTGACCTGGGACGAACACGGCACGGGCAAGATCGTTTTCCAGGACGGATCCGAATTGCAGTTCACCCACTGGCGCTTCAACCAGTTCTGAGCCCGGCGTCTCCCGACCGGGCGGATGCCACGGGCGGGAGACGTGAATTGCGACGGGGCGTTCGCGAACGGTGCGGCGGAGCTCCGGAGCACTGCGCGGGCTTGGTCCGCGTGCGCGCCTCCGCAGCGGCGCCGCGGGGGTTGGGTGGGGCGAAGCCGGCTTCGCCGGCAGGAACCCGGCCCTTGGGAGGCGAAGAACGCCCTGTTTCCCATCCCTGATTTCGGTCGCGCATCCGCGCGCGACCCCCGCGAGGCCCCATGATCACCACCCCGTCCGGTTTGCAATACGAGGACATCCAAGTCGGAGAAGGCGCCGAACCCGCCACCGGCGACCAGGTCACGGTCCATTACACCGGCACGTTCGAGGACGGATCGACGTTCGACTCGTCCCGCGGACGCGGCCCGTTCACGTTCACGATCGGACGAGGCATGGTGATCAAGGGCTGGGACGAGGGCGTGGCCACGATGAAGGTCGGCGGCCGCCGCACATTGGTCATTCCGGGCGACCTCGCCTATGGCCCGCGCGGGTACCCGGGCGCCATTCCCCCGAACGCCACGTTGATCTTCGATGTCGAATTGCTGAAGGTCGGCTGAGCCCATGCGGATACCGCGGCGCACGTCCCTCCTCGCGCTCGGCGCGGCCTGCCTCGCCTTGGCCGGTTGCGGCGGCTCGGGCTTGCCCCCGGACGCGGCGCCGCCGCGAACCGCAAACCTCAAGCTCGACCTCGTCTGGGGCGCACGCTCCCGCGGCATCGTCGCTCCGTCGTCCGCGCTCTCGGCGGTGGTCCGTTTGGAACGGGGCGCGCCGCAAAACGACGCGGCGATCGTGTTTCCGGCGATCGACCGCGGGGACGCTCCCGGCGAAACCACCCAGGCGTGGACCGCGCCGTCCGCGTCCCGCACCGGCTCCAACCTGGTGCGCATCACGTTCCACGCCGAAAAGGGCGGGCGAGGCGCAATCGTCGGGGTCGCCTCCAAGTCGTTCCTGCTCGGATCCGACGGCACCGGTGCGGGCACCGTTTCCACCGTTGGCAAGGTCCAGTCGGTATCGGTGGCCGCGCCCGCCACGCTGAAGGTCGGGCGATCCGAAGCGCTCGCGTTCACGGCCAAGGATGGCAACGGCACCACGCTGGCGCTCACCCCGGGGTCGGCCCAGTTCCGGGTTTCCTCCGGCCAGGGATCGCTCGCGGTCACCGAGGACGGCACGGCCACCGGGCTGGCCGTCGGCACGGGAGCGGTGGTGGCCAATGTCGATGGGCGGATTTCCGAACCGGCCACCGTGGGAATCACGGCGCCCGACGGTGCGGTGGCGGTGATCGCCGCGGGCCAGTCGGTGATCGTGGGCGAATCCAAGACGTTGGTGGTGTCGGTCACGGATGCCCAGGGGAATTCGGTGCCCGTCGACCCGGCGTCGCGGCGCTTCGATATCACCGCCGGGGCGGACAACATCGCGCTGGCGAACGATGGACGTTTGGAGGGCCGCAAGGTCGGCAGCGCAACGGTCGTGATGCGCGTGGGCGATACGCTCGCCTCCGAACCCACCCCCATCGTCGTCCGGCCTTCCTCGAGCCAGGTCAATGTGCGCATCGCGCCGCTGCAGGATGTGGCGGTGGGCGCAACGCGGACCCTTGGATTCACGGCGGTGGACGCCGACGGCAAACCGTTGCCGATCGGCGAGGGCGGCGTGACGTTCACGGTGGTCTCGGGATCGGATTACCTATCCTTGACCCCGGACGGCAAGGCCACCGGTCGCGCCGTCGGCGTCGCGTTCGTGACCGCCCGGGTAGATCAAACCACATCGCCCGCGCAAGCCGTTTTGGTGGGCACGGTGGAAAGTCAGGCTTCCGGGCTCAAGACGATCGACCACACGGTCGGCAACGGCGGCTTGCCGGAGCCGGGGGTGCA
>JBJTRZ010000007.1:0-1924 GCA_046076415.1 Armatimonadota bacterium | reverse complement strand
CATCGGCCATCCGGGCAGCGCCGTTCGCAGGAAGGCGAACAGGCCCACCGTGGCGAGTCCACCGAGGAAGAACCACAGATTCGACGCCCCGGCGGGCTGCCCGATGGTGAGCCAACTGTGCAGGGGCGAGTAGGCTTCGATCCCGACCCATGCCTTGTACCCCTGGGATGCCTTCCCGGCGGCTCCCGCCTCGTAGGTGACGAAGTAGTTGGCCGCGTAGGTCGCCACGAGCGAGACCACTCCCGCGATCGTGTAGGCCCCGATCAGCGGAACCGGCCGCAGGGCCCGCCCCTCCGACATCTTGAACCCTTCGAGGAAATTGGGAATCGGATGGCACCGATACCCTCGGTTGAACCAAAACATCGACTGCATGCCGATCAGGTTCGCATCGCCGAGGGCCCGGGTTCCCAGCAACGTCACCAAAGTTTCGGCCGGCTTCACCAGATAGATTTCATGGGGCGTCCCGAATTCGGCGCGCACCCGCGTGATCGCCAGCGACAGCGCGAACAGGATCGCATAGAACGCCGCGGCGACCGGGAGGGATATACCGAGGACGCGATTGGCCCAGGCCATCAGCAACGCGCCGGAGACCGCCCAACCCAACCAGGCCGACCGCTCCAGACGCGATCCGGTGCCGCTGACCGCCGAATCGAACGAAGCCGCGAGGTGGCGCCGATTGGCCCAGACGATCGCCAGGGCAACCCCGATCCACGCGCCGGAGGAGATCTCCTTCACGAACGGCCAACCTTGTGCGGAACTCGGTCCATCCCATCCCGCCGCGCGCCCGGCCACGAACCAAACCCGAGCGAGCAGGTAGCTGAACCAGCACGAGAACGCCAGATCGAGGGGAATGAAATAGGCTAGACCGATCGCGAACGGATACAGCGCCGATTGCATCCCGTAGGACCGTATGGCTTCCCATGGCTGGGATGTGAAGAACGGTCCCAGTTCGATGATCTTGATGAACGGTAGGTTCGGGATCGTTGGGTACAACTCGTGGAGCCCGTTCAACGTCCCGATGGCGAACGCGATCCCGAAACCCACCCAAAGCAGACGATCCCTGAAAAGTCCTCCGGACGGATCCGTCAAGGCGAGGGGAAGTTGGATGATCGGAAACGCGAGTCGTTCGTTTTCGGTCCACGCGCGCCGCAGCACGATCGTCACGCAAAGGAAATTGGCCACGAGGACCAGGAAGAATCCGGCCCAAAGCGCGAGCGGCCCCGCCCAAGCCGACAGGAACTCCAGCGCGCGCGCCGGTGGGACATTGCCCCTGTACCAACCATCGAGGGCCGCCGGATCCGTGACGAAAATGCCCCGAGGCAACCGATCCACCCATTCCCAATGGTTCGCCGCGGCGTACCGATGGGCGTGCGTGATCTGGCCGAACAGGTTTTGCAGCATGTCGTGGCCGGCGAACGTATTGCTGATCACCGCCATCAGATACGCGACCAGAAGTTCCTCCTGGCGCCATCGCTTGCGCGCGGGCAACATCCAGTTCATCGCCACCGCGCAGGAAAGCAGCAAAATGGGCGTGATGAACAGCGGCAACGACGATCCGTCGAGGATGTAGAACCGAACTTCGACGCGGGTCACCCAGGCGACATTGACGATCGCCAGGAGGACGCCGAGCAGCACCGCCCGCGCCGTGGTTCCCGATTGCATGGATCGGCATTCGACACGGGAGCACGGCGCACCTGCGGGGCAGGAATCGCCGTTCCGAAGGCGAACCGGTGCATGGAGGAAGCATGAGCCACGGAAACAAGGCGGTGACCGGGTTCCCGACCGTCGTCCCCGCACGCGCCTTCGGCGCAAACGATCGCATCGTCTACGGCCACATCGGGGTTGGCGGCATGGGCAGCAGCCACATTGTCGGCGACAGCTGCGCGGCGCTGTGCGATGTGGACGCGAACCATTTGGCGCGGGC
>JBJTRZ010000006.1:0-1885 GCA_046076415.1 Armatimonadota bacterium | reverse complement strand
TCGTCGGCGTCGGGAATGCGCCCGATCCGGGCGAAGCCGGTGCGGGGCGGCCGTGCGGTGCTCACGGCGCGCCGGGTCCGAGCCAGGCGCACAGCGCCGCGAGATCCTGCGCGCGATCGCCGAGGGCGGCGGGTACGACGGTCAGTCCTTCGTCGAGCCGGGCCCAGACGCGCCGGGAGATGGTGCGGCGGATCGGGTCGATCAGGAGGTCGCCGGCATGTACCGCGAGGGTGCCGAGCACGATGCGTTCGGGGTTGAGCAGCATCGTCAGCGTGGCGAGGCCCCGTCCCAGCATTTCAGCGGCTTGGCGAAACGCGTGGGAGGCGGCCGGGTCGCCGGCTCGGGCGGCCGCGGCCACGGCGGCGCCGGTGGGATCTCCTTGGTAGCCCCGTTCGATCGCCACCCGCACGACCGACGGGCCGCTCGCGTACGCTTCGAGGCAGCCGCGCAGGCCGCAGGGACAGGTGCGCCCGCCGCGGGGCACCACGGCGATGTGTCCGATTTCACCGCCGGCGCCGCGCATGCCGCGGTGCAATTTGCCACCGAGGACGAGTCCCGCGCCCACGCCGGTTCCGATGGTCAGGAACGCCATGGTGCGGGTGCCCCGGCCTGCGCCGTAGCGGTGCTCCGCCATCGCCGTGGCATCGGCGTCGTTCTCGATCCGTATCGGGAGGCCCCCGAGGTCGGCCGACAGGCGCTCGGCGAGCGGGTCGCCCTGCGCGCCCCAACCGGGCAGATTGGGCGCGGCGAACACGGTGCCGGTGGCGTTGTCGGTGGGGGCGCCGGCGGAGATGCCGCAGCCGACCGGGGAGGCGGCTGTTTGCTCGAGCACATCGAGGGCGAGCCCGCGCAGGAAAGCATGGAGCGTGGCGCCGTCACCATGCGCGGGAGTGGGGGCGGAAACGCGGTGGAGGAGGGTGCCGTCGGGCGTGGCCACGATCGCGGCCGATTTGGTGCCGCCGAGGTCGATCCCGAGCAAGGTCTCCACGCCGGAAGGTTCGTCGCGGTGCGTGGGTTTCCTGCCCGGAGCGGCCCGGAAGGGGGTGAGTGCGGGAACGGCGGGGTCAGGCACCCGCCGGGCGCCAGTCCTCGATTTGCAGATCGACCGTGGTGTTGCCCCGGAAATGGTTGGCTTTGACGCGGTAGACCAGGTCGAGCCGGGTGCCGGCGGGATGCTTTTCCGCCCAGTCGCCGCTTTTGAAACGGATGCCTTTCACGGCGCCCGGGGTGCCGGGCAAGCGGAATTGGAAGCTCGCGGTGTTGTTGTCGCGGCCGACGCGTTTCGATTCGAGGAGGACGGCCCCGCGCGTGAGGAAAAAGGGCTCCTCGTTGCCGCGGCCGTAGGGCTCGAGCCTGGCCACCGCGTCGACGAGCGACACCGTCACCGCGCGGCCGCTCGCGATTTCCGCGTCCACGACCAACCGCGGGGGTTCGGGGACATCGGGCACTTCGCCTTCGGCCACCGCGTGGATGCGATCTCGAAACGCCTCGAGGTTGTCGGCCGACACGGTGACTCCGGCCGAGGAGTGGTGTCCCCCGTAACGGCCGAGGAGTTCCTCGCAGGATTGGAGTCCGCGCAGCAGGTTGTAGTCGCCCCAGGTTCGGCCGGAGCCGGAGTAGTGGTCGTGTTCGGGGTCGTAGGCGAGCAGGATGGCGGGACGCCGAAAGTGCTCGGCGATGCGGGTCGCCGCCGGGCCGACGAGGCCCTTTCCCCAACGTTTGCCGGCGAGCACCAACACGCGTCGCCCCGTGGAGTGCTGCAATTCCGCCTCGACCGACGCCTCGGCGAGGATTTCCTGCGTCCGTTCCTTCCGCTGGTTGTTGAGTTCCTTGAGGCGACCGACGAGTTCCTCGGCTTCCTCGGCGTCGCGGGTCGTCAACAAAC
>JBJTRZ010000005.1:0-4117 GCA_046076415.1 Armatimonadota bacterium | reverse complement strand
CCAGCACGGCCTGCGCTACCGATTCCGTGTCGATATCCGCGGCGTGGCCACCGACACCGCGGACCTGTGGTGCACGGGTGCCACCGCCGACTCGCGTTGGTCGGTGGTCCTCGACCCCGCCCGCACCAACCCGCCGGGATGGGCGGCAACCCCGGTTCCACGATTGGCCCGTTCGACCGATGCGGTGCTGTACGAACTCCACGTGCGCGATCTCACCATCGATCCTGCGTCGGGTGTCCCCCCGGCCGAGCGGGGGCGATACCCGGGCGCGGTGCGTCGCGGCGCCGTCCGCCCCGACGGCAAGGCCGCCGGCATCGACCATTTGCTGCGGCTCGGCATCACGCACGTTCAGGTCCTGCCCATCCAGAATTTCAACCCGGACCATTCCCGCGATTACAACTGGGGTTACGAAACAACGCTTTTCGACGTGCCGGAGGAGCAGTATTCCACCCGACCCGAGGATCCGGTCGCCGTGGTGCGCGACGCCAAAGCGATGGTCCAAGGATTCCATCGTGCCGGCATCGGCGTCGTGCTCGATGTCGTTTACAACCACACCGTCCCCTCGTCGGGACCCGCCTCGCCGTTCGAGGCCACGGTCCCGTGGTACTGGTTCCGCACCGACCTCGAAGGGCGCATCCTCAACGAGTCGGGGGTGGGGAACGCGCTCGCCGACGATCGGTCGATGGCGCGCCGATGGATGCTGGAGAGTTTGACGTACTGGGTGCGGGAGTTCCGCGTGGACGGTTTTCGGTTCGATCTGATGGGGATGTTCACCCCGGAAACGGTGCGGGCGATCGAGGCGACGCTTCGCAGGATACGCCCCGACCTGTTGCTGCACGGCGAGCCGTGGACCGGTGGCGGACCGGTGCGCTTTGGGGTCGGCGCACAGCGGGGAACCCGGATGGCGGTGTTCAACGACCGTTTTCGAGGAGCGCTGCGCGGGGATCTCGACGGGGATGGACGCGGCTTCGCGGCCGGTGCGGGCGACCCGGCGGCGGTGCGCGACGCGCTCGCGGGCTCGCCATCGATCGCCGCCGATCCGTTGGAGTCGCTCAATTACGTGTCCGCGCACGACAATCTAACGTTGCGCGACAAATTCTCCCGGACCGCCCCGGACACGGTGCCCGGCGCCGAGGCTCGGATGTTTCGACTCTCCGCGGCCGCGGTGCTGCTCGCGCAGGGAATTGCGTTCCTGGAGGGTGGCGTGGAGATCGGACGCACCAAGGCGGGAAACCCCAATTCCTACAACGCGGGGGATGGGGTGAACCGATTCGATTGGACGCGGGCGGCCCGCTTCGACGACGATGCGGAATGGCTTTCGGGAATGGTGGCGCTGCGCCGCGCCCATCCTGCGTTCCGGCTGGCAACCCGCTCAGAGCGCGATCGGAACGTATCGTTTCCGACCGAGGGACTTCCAGACGGCGTCGTGGCGATGCGCATCCGCGAGGTTCCGGGAGAGCCGTGGCGCGATTTGCTCGTGGTCCTCAACGGCCGGACGGTGCCGGCGCACTGGACTTTGCCCGCGGGTCGGTGGCGCCGGGTGGCCGATGGAAACCGGGTCGGCGACACCGGTTTGGTCGGGGAAACGGCCGACATCCCCGCGCTGGGGTTCGTGGTGCTGGCAGTCCCCTGAAAGCGCTCGGCAAATGCAGCCCGTCGATCGTGCGGTCGCTTACCCGGGAGGGGGAATCACTTGACGCGGTGGTTGTTTGCGTGATACTCCGGCCGTGACGGTATCCCTTCGGGCAAAGGACCCTTCGATGCGCTTCCTCATGACGGTTATCGCGCTCGCCGCGACGGCATTGGTTTCGTTCGCGCAAACGCCGAAGCCGTGCCACAACGCCGGACCCGCGCGGTGCAACCCCTACGGCATCTGCCGTGCGTGCTCCACCTGTTCCTCGTGCGCCTACTGCAAATACGGTGGCCGGTGCAGCGTGTGCGGCGGCCAAGGCGCAACCGCACCGAAGGCAACGTCGGCCGCCCGTCGCGCCATCAAGCGCGGCTGAGCCCGGCCGGCTCCGCGTCAGACCACCACGGTCCCGCGCTCGCCGGGATGCAGCAGCCACAGCACCAGCGCGACGGTCATCCAGAACAACGTGGACGAACCGACGGCCACCGCTGCGGCGGCCGCCGCCTTGCGCAGCGACGTGCGGTAGATGGCGCTGGTCACCAACGCCTGCAATGCGAACCCGACCGCCCAGGCGGCCAGCGCCGTCCCCGCGTCGTCGTACCCGAACCGCGCCACGGTGGCCGCCGCCGCGCCGCCGATCAATGTGACCGCCAGCGCCCGGCCGTACCCCCGCTTGCCGATACCGGCGACCGCCGCGCCCCACGACACGAAGCCGGCGTGCATGGACACCGACACGGTGATCAGGATCAGGATCCAGACCACGGGAATCGTGTCGGCGAAGGGAAGGAGTTTCATTGGATTTCCTTTCCGGGCAGCAGGTGGGAGAGCACGTACCGCGCGGCGAGCAGGCGCTCGTGCCGCGATTGGTCGGGATCTCCGATGCCGTGCCGGCTGGTGGGAGCGGGATAGAACATCATGTCGAACTGCTTGCCCGATTTCTGCAGCGCGTAGGCGAGCTTCACGGAATTCTGCATGTGGACATTGTCATCCATCATGCCATGAACGATGAGGAGTTTGCCGGATAACCCCGCGGCGTTTTCGACCACCGAACTCGATCGGTAGCCGGCCGGGTTGCGCTGCGGCGTCGACATGTACCGCTCGGTGTAGATCGTGTCGTAGAGGTGCCAGTCCATGACACCGGCACCGGCGACCCCGACCGACCAGGCTTTGGAACGGGTCAACGCGTAGGCGGTCATGAATCCCCCGAAGCTCCAGCCGGAAATGGCGGCGCGGCCGGGTTGGTGGATTCCCTTGGCGGCCAGGAACGCCAGTCCGTCCTCGAGATCGCGCAGCTCGGACGCGCCGAAATCGCGGTACTGCGCGAAGCGGGCGCCGTTCCCGCGCGGGTTGGCGGTCCGGTTGTCGCTGGTCCATACGGCGATGCCGTTGCGCGCCAAAAACTGATGGTAGGCGTTGCCGTTCACCGCCAACCAACTGTTGCGCGCCGTGGGAGCGTCGGGGCCGCTGTACACCGGCTGGAACACCGGCAGGGGGGTGCGGCCATCCCATTTGGGCGGCAGCAGCAGGGTTCCCTCGAGAAGGTAGCCATCGCGGGCCGGATATTTCATGAAACGCGGGATGCCCAAGGTGTCCGCCGGCGCGTCGGGTGGCAGCATGCGCGCCACGGTCCGCAGCACGTTTCCCGATGCGTCGCATACGCGCACCTCGCCCGGATTTTCCGCATCGGAGACCGTGTCGAGGAAGTATCCGTCGCCGGGAGCGAACGAAAGCGCGTGCGTTCCACCCCCGCGCGTGAGCACGACCGGCACCCCCATGCCATCGAGACGGGCCCGGGCGAAGCAGGAGCCCGACACATCCGCGCCGTTCGTTTCCACCAACACCGTTCCCGCCGCCTCGTCGACCTTCACCACGGACCGGACATCCCACGGACCCCGGGTCACCTGCCCCAGCGGCGCGCCGTCGCCGCGGTAGCGATACAGATGCCGATGCCCATCGCGGGTGGACCACCACAGGAACGACCCGTCGGCGAGCCACTGCGGCGTGTCCGCGACATCCACCCAACCCTTGTCGTTTTTCTCCTGTATCCAAATGCGGACATCGCGGCCGGTGGCCGGGTCCGCCGACAGCAGGTCGAGTTTGTTCTGCTCGCGGTTCTGCACCTGCACGAGCACGCGCTTGCCGTCCGGGGTGAAGCCGAACCGGACGATCAGCAAATCATCGTCGGGATACAGGCCGAGGTCCACCGCGATCGGTGCGGCATCCGGCCGGGTCAGGTCGGCGACCAGCAGCCGAGCCGTGGGATTCGGCTCGCCGGCCTTGGGATAGAGTTCGAGCTCGGTTCCCTGCAGTTTGGGCAGGTGGTCGACCAGCACGAACGGTTTGACAGGGCCTTCGTCGATGCGCAGGAACGACAAATACCGACCGTCGGCGCTCCAGCGGAAAACCTGCTTGCTGCCGCGACCGTAGACCTCCTCGTCGTAGACCCAGTCGAGCGCGCCATTGTGGATCGTCGCGCTGCCATCGCGC
>JBJTRZ010000004.1:0-6679 GCA_046076415.1 Armatimonadota bacterium | reverse complement strand
GATGCCGGAGAACAGCACCGAGGAGCGCATACGGACCATGCGCGCCTACGGTGCGAAGGTGATTCTCACTCCATCCCATGCCGGGATGGAGGGGACCATCGACGAGGCGCGCAGGAGGCTCGCGTCCGGCGGAAGGGTCATGCTCGACCAATTCGGCAACGACGACAATTGGAGGGCGCATCTCGAAGGAACCGGTCCCGAGATCCTCCGCGACGCGCCCGGCATCACCCATTTCGTCAGCGCCATGGGCACGACAGGCACCATCATGGGCGTCTCCCGGGCCCTGCGCGAATCGGGCCGATCCGTCGAGATCGTGGGCTGCCAACCCACGGAAGGGTCGCGTATCCCGGGTATCCGGCGATGGCCGCGCGAATACCTCCCCAGGATTTTCGACCCCACGCGGGTCGACCGCACCATCGATGTGTCGCAGGGCGACGCGGAAAACGGTGCCAGGGACCTCGCGAGGCGCGCTGGTGTGTTCACCGGCCCCTCGGCCGCAGGGGCGTGGCATGTGGCCTGCGGGATCGCGGAATCTATTACCGAGGGAACCATCGTCACGATTCTCTGCGACCGCGGAGATCGCTATGTTTCCTCGGATGTTTTCGGCCCGGACCACCCCAACATCGGGGAATTGGAGGTCGTGCGATGGCAACCTTGACCATACGGGCCCGAAGGACGGGCGCCTGCCGTTTCGTCGTGGAGGACCTCTCCGGCGGATCCATCGTGCTGTCCGGCGGCGCCGGACTCGAGGCCGAATTGATCGAACGGGGTGCGGGTTTTCCGAACGAAGAAACGCCTCTCGCGGCGGACGTTGCCCCGAGTGGACTTCGCCCGATGCACGCGCTGTTGGGATCGATCCTGGTGTGCGGTGCCCTCGACGTCCTCGCCATCCTCGCGAAGCAGCGCGAACCGCTGGTCGATCTCTTGATCGAGGGCGAGGGAGAACGCCCGGAAACGGTTCCGGCGCCGTTCAACCGGATTAGAATAAAGCTGAGGACGAACTCGGCGGTCGACCCTCGACGGTTCGAACGGGCGGCGACACTGGCCTACGACAAGTACTGCTCGGTACGCGAGTCCCTTTCCCGCGACATCGAAATCGAGATCGGCACGCAGGCTCCCGGACACGATACGCTGAACTAAACCCGGGAGAAGTTCCTCGTTCCTCGGTACCCTTATTCCAACACCCCGTTGAAATGGAGCCTCGGCACGCACCGAATCCAACTAGGAAAAGCAAACCTCATGACATCCTCATTCAAGCACCGCGCATTCACCTTGATCGAATTGCTCGTGGTCATCGCCATCATCGCCATTCTCGCGGCCATCCTGTTTCCCGTGTTCGCCCAAGCCCGCGAAAAGGCCCGAGCCACTTCGTGCCTCTCCAATCAACGGCAGTACGCCACGGCGACCCTGATGTACGTTCAGGACTACGACGAAACGTTCCCCTACTCCGCCAATCTGATCGGGACCTGCGTCGGCACCTTCTACTGGGCCGTCCAACCCTACGTCAAGAACGACCAAATCACGCGTTGCCCGTCGGAAAACGACGCGATGAACATTGCCGCGCTGGTGGGCGCACCGTGCCAAGGCACTCCGCCCTACACGTCCTACACCGTGAATCCGGCGTTGTTCTCCAACCTGTTCTATCCGTGTGCTTCCACCGTTTCCCTCGCCGCCGTCGGACGTCCCGCCGACACGGCGCTCACCTACGACGGCAATGCCGGCGTGGGACCGTACCCGGGCACCCAGGTTCAGTTGGTCCAGGCCCGTCATCAAGGCGGTTTCAATCTGTCCTACGTGGACGGACACACCCGCGCCCTGCAAGCCGCGCAGACCGGAGCCACCCAGCAGTTCACCGTCATGGGTCCCGGAAAGTCCCTCAAGGTCTACACCATCGGCACGCGCGGTGGTTTCTACGCCGGCCAATCGGAGTGCAACGGCATTCCCAACGACTGATCGCGCCCATTCAGGAGCAATTCGCATGCCCATTCAAATCCCCCCAATGCGTCGTCTCCGCGCCGTCGCGCTTGCGTTCGCGCTTTTCGGATCGACGCCCCTCCCGTCGATGGCCTGGGACAGTCCCCAGTTCCGCGGCCCGCAGCGCGACGGCAAGGTTCCGGGCGCCGGACTCGCGCCCGCATGGCCGACATCCGGTCCCGCACTGCTTTGGTCGGCCAAGGGCATGGGGGAAGGCCACGCGGCTCCCTCGGTCGCGAATGGCCGAATCTACGGCATGGGCCTGCGGGGTGCCGACGAGGTGGTGTGGTGCCTCGACGAGCGCACGGGCAAGGAAATCTGGGCGACACGCATCGACGCCGCCGTACGGTTGGATGCGCAGCAGGGCGGAAACGGTCCGAGGTCCACTCCGACCATCGAAGGCAATCGCCTCTACGTGGTCGGAGTCGCCGGCACATTGGCGTGCCTCGACACGGCCGCCGGCCGCGTCGTGTGGCAGGCCAATCTCGTCAAGGACCACGGCGGGCGCATCCCGGCTTGGGGGTACTGCGAGTCTCCTCTTGTCGAGGGGGACCGCGTGATCGCCACGCCTGGAGGGCGGAACACCTTGGTGGCGTTCCGCAAGACGACCGGTGCGGTTTTGTGGAAGGCGGAGGTCGATCACGGAGCGGATGTCGCCTACGCCTCGCCCATCGGCGCGACCTTCGGCGGAAAACGTCAGGTGATCCAGTTTCTGTCCGGCACGCTCGCGGGCATCGACATCGCGACCGGATCGGTGCTGTGGACCTTCGACGCACCGGCGACACCGCGGGGAATCAACTGCTCGACTCCGCTCTTCCAGGACGGATACGTATTCGCGGCGGCGGCGTACCAGCACGGCGGTGCCCTGGGCAGGATTTCGCAAACCAACGGACGGTTTGCCGCGGAGCAGGTGTACTTCACCAAGGAAATGCGCAACCACCATGGAGGCATGGTGCTGGATGGCAAATACCTTTACGGATTCGACGAGTCGAACCTGACTTGCATGGAATTCGCGACCGGAAAGATCCTCTGGCAGAACCGCAGCGTAGGAAAGGGTTCCGTCACCGCGGTTGGCCGGCAACTGATTTGCCGTTCCGAGCGAGGACCTGTCGCGCTGGTCGACATGGACCCCTCCGGATACGTTCAAAAAGGCTTTTTCGAACAGCCGCAGCGCAGCGACGCGCCGTCCTGGCCCTATCCGGTGGTCGCCAACGGGCGGCTTTACCTTCGCGATCAGGATGCGCTGCTCTGCTACGACATTTCGGTGAAAGGAGTTTCCCGATGATTGCCGACTGGCCGCATTTCAGGGGACCGCTGCGCAACGGACATTCCGCCGAAACCGGATTGCCGAACCGATTTCCCGCCGGAGGACCGCGTCGCTTGTGGACCGTCGACGTGGGAGAGGGATACTCGACCGTCTCCGTGGCGGGAGGACTCGCGTACACGGCCGGCAACACGGCGGGAAACGATTTGGTCACCGCAGTGAACGTCGCCACGGGTCGGGTTGCCTGGCAGCGGAAATACCCGTGTTCGCCGGGTGACTACGGCGGCCCCCGCGCGACACCCGCGGTGGTTGGTGGCCGCGTGCTGATGCTCAGCCGCGAAGGATTGTTGTCGTGCTACGGTGCCAAGGACGGGGCCGTGGTGTGGCAGCGCCCGCTCGCACGGGAGGCCAAAGCGCCGGTCCCGAATTGGGGTTTCGCGTCGTCGCCGGTCGCCATCGGCGATCGGGTGTACGTGAACATGGGAGCCGGCGGAGCCTGCGTCGATCTCGCCTCGGGCAAGCTGGTCTGGGCCAGTGCGCCCGGCACCGCCGGATACGCGTCGCCGATCCCGCTCAAGGCGGGCGGCCAATCGTTGTTGCTGATTTTCGCGGGAACCGAGCTTGTTGCGGTGGATCCACGCGATGGATCGCGTCGATGGTCCTTTCCGTGGCAAACGTCCTACGATGTCAACGCCGCCGATCCAGTTCTGGTTGGCGAGGACATATTCATCGCCTCGAATTACGGAAAGGGCGGCGCCCTCGTACGGGTCGATCGCGGAAAGCCTTCGGCCAAATGGCAAACCCGCTCGATGCGCAATCACTTCAACAGCTGTGTCCTCGTCGGGGGGTTCCTGATCGGCAACGATGAAAACACCCTTCGCTGCATCGATGCCGCAACGGGCGCGGAACGCTGGGCGATGCGCGGCCTCGGCAAAGGCGGCCTGATCGCGGCTGATGGCAAACTGGTGATTTTGACCGAACGGGGAGAACTTGTGCTGGCCAACGCGACGGGATCCGCCTTTCAGGAACTAGGGCGAGCCCAGGTGCTCGAGGGAACTTGTTGGAGCCAGCCGACGCTCAGCGACGGGAAAGTGTTTTGCCGCAGCCACGAAGGAGCGCTCGTCTGCGTGGGGCTGCGCTGACAATCGGTTCGATCCGAATGCGAGGTGGAGACGGAATGAATGGGAACCTGATGCGTGTGGCGATGGCGGCGTTGCTTTTCGCCGTTGCCGGCACCGCGACCGCCGACACGCAGGGATGGTTGCATTGGCGCGGTCCCGAGCAGACCGGAGTCTCCCGGGAGAAGGGTCTTCCGGAGACCATCGTGCTCGGTGGAAAGAACCATCTCTTCACCATCGATCTCGCCGGTGGCGGGACCCCGGTTGTCGCCGGCGAGCGATTGTACGCCTTGGGCTATCGCGGAACCGGGCCCGATCTGCAGGAAATCCTGCTTTGCGCAAACGCCCGTACAGGAAAGACGATTTGGGAGAAGGCGTTCAGCGATTTCCTCTCCGACATCGTGTACGACCGGTACGCGATCGGAAGTCCGACCGTCGATGCGGAAACGGGCGCCGTCTACGTGGTCACCTCGACGGGACTCTTCACCTGCCATACCCCCGATGGAAAACTGCTTTGGCGCAACTCGTTGATGGAAACGCTGGGACGGCTCACGTTCACCAACGGGCGCACCGGCGCGCCGACGATCCTCGACGACTTGGTGATCGTTCGCGGGATCACCAGCAACTGGGGTGCGGATGGCGCGGCCATGGACCGCTTGTACGCCTTCGACAAAAAGTCCGGGGCTCTGGTGTGGTCCTCGAGTCCCGGCATCGCGCCCAAGGACAACACCTTCGGCGCGCCCATCTTCGGGTTGCGCCGCGGAAAACAAGTCTTATTCACCGGCTCCGGTGACGGCAGCCTGGTCTGCATCAACGCCCGTACCGGCGAGCCGATTTGGCGCTACCCGATCTCGGCGGGGGGCATGAACGCCACGGTGGTCCTGCACAAGGGGCTGGTGGTCGGGGTTCATGCCGATGAAAACCTCGACTCCAGCGACGCCGGTCGCATGACGGCGGTCCGTGTGGATTCCGATCCGACGAAAGCCGAAACCGGTCCTCCCGTGCTTTCAAAGGCTGCGGAGGCGTGGCGCAACGATTTGGCCGCGGTGTCGAGCTCCCCGGTGATCGCCGGCAACCGGATCTACCAAACCACGAAGACGGGCCAAATTGTGGCGGTCGATGCCGACACCGGCAAGGTGGTCTGGGAAAGGAAACTGGCGCCGGATCAGTTGCACGCCTCGCCGCTCTTCGCGGACGGCAAGTTGTACGTTCCGATGCAGAACGGACAATTCTTCATCCTGAAGCCCGGCGAATCCGGTGCGGACGAGCTTGCCAAGGTGCAGCTCGCCGGTCGGTGCATCGGGGCCCCGTCGGCGTGGGACGGTCGCGTTTACGTACACACGACGGAAAAGCTCTACTGCTTCGGCACGGCTGTAAGCACGAACAAGGCGAAGTCGGTGGCACCGGAAGTCGCGGCATGGCGTGAATCGATTCGCCCCCCCGCCGCAGGCAAACCCGTGGCACTCCAGATCATTCCCAGCGAAGTCCTGCTCCGACCGGGTGAAAACACCAAGTTCGTGGTGCGGGGCATCGATGCGAACGGCTACGTCACCGGCACCTACGATCCCGCCAAGGTGACCTGGGCCAAGTACATTCCGCCCACCGCTCGCGTCAAGAGCGAAATGGATGGAACGTTCGGCGCGAATGGCATTTTGAGCGTTGCCGCCGATGCCCGCCCGTCGGCGGGTGCCTATCAAGGATCCATCGACGGCATTTCGGGAACGTTGCGCGGTCGGGTGCTGGCCAAACTTCCGATCAAGGAGGATTTCGAGGGCTACGCCGTGAGCGAAACGTTGCCCACCGCACCCGGAGAAAAGTTCGCCTATCCCCCGCTGCCGTGGATCGGCGCCCGGTTCAAATTCGATATCCGCGACCTCGGCGGCAACAAAGTATTTGCGAAGACCCTCGACAACATCTTCTTCCAACGCGCCACGGTATTCCTCGGGCATCCCGACGAATCGAACTACACGTTCACGGCCGATGTCATGACCGACGGCAACCGCCGAACGCTTTCGACGGTTGGCGTGATCAATCAGCGGTACATCATCATCCTCAACGGCAACGCCCAGGAGATCGAGATCAATTCGAATCAGGAACGGATCAAGGCCACCGCTCCTTTCAAGATCCAGCCAAAGGTCTGGTATCGTTTGAAGACGCGCGTGGACGTCGCCCGCGATGGATCCGGTGTCGTTCGGGCCAAAGCGTGGAAGCGCGAAGAAGCCGAGCCCGCCGCCTGGAATCTTGAGGTCAAGCATCGCAACGCGCACCGCAACGGGGCGCCCGGATTGTTTGGATTCGCCCCCCAAAGCCTGTTCAAGGTCTA
>JBJTRZ010000003.1:0-5816 GCA_046076415.1 Armatimonadota bacterium | reverse complement strand
TCTACCGCACCGAAGTTCCCGCCCATGCCGTGGACGTCGTGGTGGGAAAACCCACGGCAAGCGGAGTCGTCGTTTCGGTGCGCAGCGATTCCGACCGCACGGGGCGGATCGTTTACGGACGTTCACCGGATAAATTGGACCGCCGTTCCGACGATCGAAAGTTCGCCAAGGACACGGTCGAATTCGTTCCGATCGAGGGATTCGCCCCCGGCACCACGGTCCACTGGAAATGGGTCGCCGACGGGATCGAGACGCCGCTGCGCAGCTTCACCACGCTGCGCAAACCCGGATCGACCTTCACGTTCGCGATCCAGGCCGATTCCCATCTCGACATGGGCAGCGACTCCAAGGTCTACCTGCGCTCGCTCGCCGAGGCCGCCAAGACCGATTTCCTGGTCGATCTCGGCGACACGTTCATGGTCGACAAATACAAGACCTACACCGATTCCCATCCGCAGTACCTCGCGCAGCGCTGGTATTGGGACGAGTTCGGCAAGCCCGTGCTCGCGGTCAATGGCAACCATGACGGAGAGCAGGGGCGGTACCGCAACACGCCCGGCGACAATATGGCGGATTGGTCCCGCAAGGAGCGAACGTCGCACTTTCCGAGTCAGGAAAAGCACTACTGGGCGGCGCAATCCGGCGACGCGCTGCTCATCGGGCTGGACCCGTTCTGGTACACCACGGATCGGCCGGCGCGCGGAAACGAGACGGTCGACAATTGGACGATGACCCTCGGCAAAGAGCAGTACGAGTGGCTGCGGAGGACGCTCGAGGGGAGCAAGGCGCGCTGGAAGTTCGTCTTCCTGCACAATCTCGTGGGTGGACGCGGTCGGGACAATCGCGGAGGCGCCGAAGTGGCCCACCTTTGGGAATGGGTCGGCAAGGATCCCGATGGGTCCGACCTTTTTTCCACCAAACGTCCCGGATGGGAATCGCCCATCCACGACCTGCTCCGAAAGCACGGGGTGGCGGCGGTCTTTCTCGGGCACGCCCACCTTTACGTGAAACAGGAAAAGGATGGGATCGTTTATCAGACGGTTCCCCAGCCGAGCCATGGCGGCGTCGGGGCGAGCCGCAGCGCGGATGAATACGGCTACACGACGGGAACGATCCTGCATGGTTCCGGGGGTCTGATCGTGACCGTTGCTCCAAACAAGGCGGAAGTCGTGTTCCAGCGGACCGATCGCGGCGAAACACCGGTGGAGACCCATCGCTACACGATCGGGGAGGGGGCCAAATGATTCGACCGGGAATGCGCGTCGCGGGTTTGGCGCTCGCGGCGATGCTGATGGGCGGCGCCGGCTATGCGTTCGCGCGGTTCCAACGCGGTGTCGTCAAGCCGACGATGGCCGACACGATCCGCGGCGCGGTCTACGCCGACAATTGGTTCGCCATGTATGTCAACGGCAAGTTGGTGGCGGTGGATCCGATCGACTTCCTTCCCCACAATGTCGTCAAAGTCGATCTCTTGCCGGAGTACCCGATGACGATCGCGATCATCGCCAAGGACAATGCCGATCCCAAGACCGGATTCGAGTACGGGGACAAGATCGGCGACGCCGGGATCGCGCTCAAGTTTTCCGATGGCACGACCACCCATGCCGGGTGGAAGGTGAAACGAATCTTTTCCGGACCACCGGTGCGCCACGAACCCCTTCCCGACGGATGGCAATTGCCCGGGTTCGACGATAGCGGCTGGGCGAACGCGACCGAATATACGCTCGAGCGGGTCGATCCGAAGCAACCCTACTACGACGCCGATTTCCAAGGGGCGACGTTCGTTTGGACCGACGACTTGGACCGCGACAACACCATCCTGCTCCGCACGACCGTGCGAAAGCCCGGGTGGAAGCCGCGCTGGAACACCAAGCCCGATCTCGACACGACCGGAATCGTGGTCAAGGGCTGACGGGTCGGGAACGGCGCGGCCGGAAGGATTCGAATCGCGGCGAAGCGAAGTTTCGGGCGGCGGCGACCGGCCGCCGGAGCCTCGAATGAACCAACACGCCCATGTCCGCGCCGCCGTGCGCGCGCTGCCGATCGAATTGCCGTCCTGGGGATTCGGCAACGCCGGAACCCGTTTCGGCGCGTTTCCCGAACCGGGATGCGCCCGGGATATCTACGAAAAGATCGAGGACGCCGCTTCGGTGCATCGCCTCGCCGGAGCCTCGCCCACGGTGGCGGTCCACATTCCGTGGGACCTGCCTCCCGCCGGCAAGACGTGGGCGGATATCGCGGAATTCGCGCGCGCGGAAGGCGTTGGGATCGGCGCGATCAACCCCAACGTTTTCCAGGATCAGGAATACAAACTGGGGTCGGTCTGCCACCCCGACGCGGCCGTGCGTCGCAAGGCGGTCGCGCACCTCGAGGAATGCGCCGAGATCATGCGGGTCACCGGCAGCAAGCTCCTGTCGATCTGGCTCGCCGACGGCACGAACTATCCGGGTCAGGACGACATTCGCTCGCGGCGTGCCCGCCTGATCGAATCGCTCGCGGCCGGGTACGCGGCCATGCCCGACGACGGCGAAATGCTGGTGGAGTACAAGCTTTTCGAACCGGCCTTCTACCACACCGACCTCTCCGACTGGGGCACCTCGTTCGCCATCTGCCACCGCCTCGGGGAACGCGCGAAGGTCCTGGTGGACACGGGCCACCATGGCCATTACACCAACATCGAGCACATCGTGGCGACGCTCCTCGCAGAGGAACGATTGGGCGGGTTCCATTTCAATGACCGGCGCTATGCCGACGACGATCTGATCGTGGGATCGGCCAACCCGTTCCAGCTGTTCCTGATCTTTCATGAATTGATCAACAACCACGACGGCAAGACGGCGGCTCCGGTTGCTTACATGCTGGACCAGTGCCACGTGGTTGAGAAGAAGATCGAGGCCATGGTGCTGTCGGTCCTCAATGTCCAGTCCGCCTACGCCAAGGCGTTGCTCGTCGACCGCGAGGCGCTGCGCGAGCGACAGCAGGCCGGGGACGTGCTCGGTGCGCACGCCGTGTTGCGCGATGCCTACGAAACGGATGTGCGCCCCCTGCTGGCATCGATGCGCGAGGAAGCCGGGCTCCCGGCCGATCCGATGGCGGCGCTCGCCAAGGATGCCATCGTGGCCGAGCGCCGTGCCCGTCGCCTGGTGGAACCGCCACGGGCTTCGGGGGGCGGCCTCGGCGCCTGAAATCCGTCGGGACCGGTTTTAAGAGCGCCTCCGGAGTTGAAACCGGAGGCGCTTTGTGGTTTGGATCAAGGACCTATGTACGAAGCCGGCGGGGGATTCCCTAAATGGTTTTGGGGCCTGATCGTTCCGATCGGGCTCGTGGTGCTTTCGCTGGTTTGGCTTGGCATGGGGGAGGTGACCTTGACCGGCCGTGCCGGCGGAACCACCTACCGGGGCTGGGGACTGGTTTCCTGCACGTCGGTACCGTTCTCTTTCGGCCTACGGCTCCACGCCGAGCTGTTCCTCGCAACCGTGCCCTCCGTGCAAAGGACGGCGCAATGGATCGCCGCCATTGCCGGGTGGATGCTGGCGCTTGGATTGGCGGGTTGCGTGGCGTGGGTCGTCGCCGAAGCACGGCCGTGACCTGCAGGGGGGCGATCGCGCGGCGGTAGAATGCGGGCATTATGTCCGACGATCCCGTGCTCACCCGCCTCCACCAACTCGCCCGCTGGCTTTCCGATCCGACCCACGATTGCTCGATACTCGCCGAAGGCAATGTCAGCGCCGCGCTGCCGGATGGCGCGTCGTTTTGGTTGAAGGCGTCCGGGTGCCAAATGGGATCCATGCGACCGGATCAATTCGTGCGCATGGACATTGCGCGCACCTTGGAATTGCTCGCGCACGAAAGCCTTCCCGATTCCGAGATCCAGCGCATGCTGCTCGCCGGGCGCTCGAATCCGGAGGACTCGCTGCAGCCGTCGGTGGAGGCCGCGTTGCACGCGATTTGCATCGTCGAAGGGGGAGCCCGCGTGGTCGGGCACACGCATCCCACCGCGTGGCTCTCGGTCCTGTGCTCCGACAAGGCGCGCGAAGCCGTGGCGGGTCGGATTTTTCCGGACGAAATCGTTGTTTGCGGTCCCGCTCCCGCGTTCGTGCCCTATGTCGATCCGGGCCCTCCGCTCGCCCGTGCGGTACGGGACGCCATCCGTGGGCATGTCGACGCCTGGGGGGAAGGACCGAAGGTCATCCTCATGCAAAACCATGGGCTGGTTGCGCTTGGCCGGGACGCCGACGAGGTGGAGCGCATCACCGCGATGTCGGTGAAGGTGGCGCGCGCGCTTATCGGCGCTTACGCGATGGGAGGACCCCGCTTCCTCTCCCCGGCGGACGTCGAACGGATCCACAAGCGCCCCGACGAACATTTGCGCAGGCAAGCGTTGCAATCCGCCGCCGGAAACTGATCCCTTGGATTTGCCGACGGTTTTGCTCGAACCCATCGTGCGCGAAGCGCTGCGCGAGGACATTGGTTCGGGCGACCTCACCACCCGACTCACCGTTCCCACCGGCGCACGGGCCACCGCGCGTCTCGTCGCCAAGCAAGAGGGTGTCGTTTGCGGCATCGGGGTGGCGGCGCTCGCCTTCCGGCTCATGGACCCCGAGGCGATATGCACCCCGGTGCGCGCCGATGGCGACCGCGTGACTCCCGGCGACGTGCTGGCGGTGGTGGACGGACCCGCCGACGCGTTGCTGACGGCCGAACGGGTCGCGCTCAATTTCCTGCAGCGCCTCTCCGGTACCGCGACCTTGGCCCGGCGCTGCGTGGATGCCGTGGCGGGCACGTCGGCGACCGTGGTCGATACGCGCAAAACCACTCCGGGGCTGCGCCTGCTCGAGAAATACGCGGTGCGATGCGGCGGCGCCGCCAACCACCGCTTCGGACTCGGCGATGGCATCCTGATCAAGGACAATCACCTCGCCGCCGGGGGCGGGGTGGGGGAGTGCGTTCGTAGGGCACGTGCGGGGGCGCCCCATGGCATCCGGGTCGAAGTGGAGTGCAAATCGCTGGAGCAGGTGGAGGAGGCGTTGGCAGTGGGTGCCGATATTCTGCTCCTCGACAATATGGATCTTCCCACGCTGCGCGCCGCGGTCGGGCGGATTGCGGGCCGCGCTCGGACCGAGGCTTCGGGGGGAGTCCGTTTGGAAACCATTCGGGCGATCGCCGAAACCGGAGTCGATTTGGTTTCCGTGGGCGCATTGACGCATTCCGCACCGGCGCTCGACATCTCCCTCGATTTCGAACCGGTTTCCCGATGAGCCGTTTCGGCAAGCCCACGTTCGTCTACGAGTCCGTTGGGTCGACCATGACCGTTGCTGCGGATCTGGTCCATTCGGGAACGCCGGCGGGAACCGTGGTCCGTGCGCGGCGCCAGACCGCGGGCAAGGGGCGACGCGGACGCACCTGGGCGGCTCCGGCGGACGCCAATGTCAATTGCACCTTGGTGTGTCCGGTTGTCGGTGCCGACCGTCGCTGGGAACTTGCGCCGCTCGCGGGCGTGGCGGTGGCGGATGCCCTGGCCCTCGTCGCACCAACCGCCCGTCCGGGATTGCGGTTCCCCAACGATGTGATGCTCAAAGGGCGCAAATGCGCGGGGGTGCTGGTGGAATCCGCGCTTTCCGCCGAAGGGGTGGTTCCGCTGGTCGGAATAGGGATCAACATCCGGAAGGGGGCGTTGCCCCCCGACGTGGCGGTACGGGCGATCGCGCTCGAGGAGGTGGTTGGAAACGACTGCTCGTCGGTCGAGGCGGTTGCGGAAGCGGTTGTCGAAGCCTTTGGAAGATGGTGGGACCTCTGGCGGGAATAGGGCTTCGCCG
>JBJTRZ010000002.1:0-1749 GCA_046076415.1 Armatimonadota bacterium | reverse complement strand
CGATGCAATCAACCACCGCATCGGGACTCATCCAATCCGTGATCAATTCGCGCGCGCCCTCGGCGATTAGGAGCGGCGAATCGGCTCGCGTCCGGTCCCGCTCGTCGCGCTCCCGAATCTCCGCGAGCACCCCCTCGACGTTCACGAAATCGAGCCCGGCTCGGCGTCGTTGCTCGGCCCTCCGCCGAGCCCGTTCCGCGTCGCTTGCGGTCAGGTAGACCTTCACCTCCGCGCGGGGAAACACCACGGATCCGATGTCGCGGCCCTCCATGACAACGCCACCGGCCTCGCCGAGGCGCCGTTGCCGCGCGACCATCGCCCGGCGAACTCCCGAATGCACGGAAACCCGCGACGCGGCGGCGGAAACTTCCGGGGTACGGATCGCCTCGGTCACGTCGCGACCTTCGAGCAGGACGTTTTGGTGCGCGCCGGACGCGAATGCGATGTCCATCCCTCGGGCCAAATCCCCCACCGCCTCGGCATCGTCGATGGGAATCGCCCTTTCGAGCGCCCCCAGGGCAACGCAGCGGTACATGGCGCCGGAGTCGAGGTAGGCGTATCCGAGGCGGGCGGCCACCGCACGCGCGATGGTGCTTTTCCCGGCGCCGGCAGGGCCGTCGATGGCGACGATGGATCGGCGTCGATTCATGCCGCGTGGCCGTGTACGAGGCGATCGAAGGTCGGGAAGTAATCCGGGAATGTTTTGGCGACGCAGTCCGGGTCCTCGATCCAGAGTCCGGCGGCGCGAAGTCCGGCCACCGCGAACGCCATCGCCATGCGATGATCGTCGTACGTGCGGATGCGCGCGGACCGCGGATGGCGGCACGGGTGGATGACCAACGCATCGAGGGATTCCTCGACGACCACGCCCATGCGGGTGAGTTCGGTGCGCACCGCATGGAGCCGGTCGGTCTCCTTGTGCCGGATATGCCCGACATTGCGAATGGTCGTGGGGTCGTCGGCGAACGGCGCGATGGCGGCGAGGGTCATCACCGTATCGGAAATCGCGTTCATATCCAGATCGACTCCGCGGAGGCGTGCGGGACCGGCCACGGCGATGCCGGCGGGATCCCGGTCGATCGTGCACCCCATCTGCTCGAGCACATCCACGAAACCAACATCGCCCTGCAGCGAATCCGGACCGAGTCCGGGAATTCGGACCGTTCCGCCGGTGAGGGCGGCCACGGCCCAGAAATAGGAGGCGGCGGATGCGTCGGGTTCGACCGCGTAGGTGCCGGGTGACTTCAGGGTTTGCCGCCCGGGCACCCGGTAGGTACGTTCGTCGTCGGATACATCCACGCGACCCCCGAAGGCGCGCACCATTTCCACCGTCATGCGGATGTACGGCGCGGAAAGGATCGGGCCCTCGAGGTGGATAATGGTTTCGTCCCCGCGGGCCACCGGTGCGGAGAGCAACAGACCCGACAGGAATTGGCTGGACGCGTCGGCGCGGATTCGGCACTGGCCGCCGGGAAGGCCCGCGGCCTCGATGCGCACCGGAGGATGGCGATTGTCGTCGGCGGCGGTTACCGCAACGCCAAGGGATTCGAGCGCTTCGACAAGGTCGCCGATCGGCCGCTGACGCATGCGGGCGACTCCGTCGACGATGAAGGTGCCCGAACCAAGCGCGACCAGCGGAGTGATGAAGCGCGCGGTGGTGCCGGAGTTGCCGACCATAAGTTCGGCCTGGTCGGCGGGCACCGCTCCCCCGTGTCCGTGCACCGTGAATGCCCCCGCGGCGCGATCGCG
>JBJTRZ010000001.1:0-6007 GCA_046076415.1 Armatimonadota bacterium | reverse complement strand
TCCACGGCGGCCACGGCGCGGAGGAGCGCGGCGCGCAGCGCGATATCCGCCCGGCGGCGCGACATCCGGTATTGGATATCCGCCGCGCGAACCCTCTGATCCGCCGCAAGCGTCGCCAGCAGCACCACAAGGCCCGCGAGGACGACCAATGCTTGCACCATCACGCCAGCCCGGCGGGTGCTGCGCCGGCAACGAATCATTGGGTTCCTCCCTGCGATACCGGATTCGCCGAATCCACGTCGCTGCGCGGAATCGGCACCAGCACCTCGTGGAACGTCGATTCCTCCTCGCCGGTCAGCCGATAGCGCACGCGAACCGTGGAGGGCAGGCGTGGGGGAGTCATGGAGCGTGTGTCCCAGGTGTTCGTCCACGTGGTGCCGTCGTGGAATGCGAAGCCGACCGCGATCACGTTCGGATCGAGGACGGACTCGGTTCCGCCCTGATCCGGGTCGGTGTCCGCCGGGCGTTGCGTTCTCAGGAAAAGCCCCGTTCGGTCCGTCGAACCAACCGGGGTGGTCGCGATGGACGCTTCGGCGACGCCGCCGACCGCACCATTGGATTGGTTGCGCGATTCGAAATCGGCCGTGTCCGCTCGGTCCGTCAAGGACGGCGGAGGTCCGGTCGTCGTGAGCACGAGCTGGTCCGCGCCCAAAGTTTCATCGCCGGATTCGGAGGTGCCGACGAAATAGGTCGAACCCGATGTGTCTTCCGCGTCGCCCAGCACCGCGCCTTCGATCCAGGCGCCAAACGCTTCCTCGAGGCGGTCGATCCGGAGGTCGGCCCGGCGACGTTCCTCCCGGGACCGCTCGAACCCGAGGCCGGTCGTGAACGCATATCCGAGCGCCATCAGCAACAGGGTCGAGAGTCCGAGCGCGACCAAAAGTTCGAGCAAGGTGACGCCTACGATGCGCCTTCGACGGTTCACGGGGTCGCTCCCGTGGGCGTCGTTTCCGATGGGGAATCGGCCACAAGCCCCTCGACGGATTGCGTGGCCGCCCCCTTGGATGCCGTGACGCGCACCACCGAAAGGTATTCCGTTTCGGAGGGCTCCACCGTCGTCGACCAGGCTATTTCGGGACGCCCTTCCTCCTCGAACGTGCCGGAGTCCTCGGCGGTCGCGGGGTCGACGACCTTGCCGTATTCGAGGAATTTCCGATACGCGAATCGTTGCAATTCCTCGGCCTCGAGCGCACGAGCCTCGGCGCGCAGCAGCGCGGCGATCCCGCCGAACACGGCGGCGACGCCTAGACCGACGATGGCGGCGGCGGCAATCGCCTCGACCAGCGTGAAGGCACCTCGCCTCCGCGGGTTACTGGACACGATCGACGCGCTCCCCGGCCGCCCAAGAATCCTCGCTCGTGGAGTCGTCGCCGGAACCAATCCAGCGCAATCGGGCATCCGGCTCGAAACGGGCCGTCCATGCGGTCGAACCATCGTCGAGCGTCGCTTCGCGCATCGGTGCGGTGCCGTCGGGCTGCACCGTCCATTCCCAACCCGCATCCGTTTCCGAGGCGTCTTCGGTGGCCACCGTTTCCACCGTGATCAGCCCTTGGAAATCCACCCTGCCGATTTCGGATTCGGTATCGGTGCCCGATCCGGCGATCAAGACGGCGGATCCGTCCTCGATGCGCAGCGAAACGGGCTCTCCGCGTTCCCGGGCCCGGACCTTGGCCGTCAATGGTAGGCGTTCGAGCGCCGCGATCACCGCACGCCGTCGCTGGCCCGCGCGAACCTGGGAAAGGTTCGGAGCCGCGATGGCGGACACGAGCAGAAGGACGGCGATGGTGGCGATCGCCTCCACCAACGTGAATGCACGGCGCATCGGAACGAGATTACTGATCGGAAGTGAGGTCCGCCGCATCGCCGTCGCCGCCGGGCGCGCCATCCGCGCCGTAGGAAACGATCAGGAAGTCCTGGCCATCCGGGCCGGGGGATTCGTAGGCGTACTCATTGCCCCACGGATCGGCGGGAATGTCCTTTTGCGAATACGGACCTTTCCAGTTGCCCGCGTCGCCGGGCTGGACCCGAAGCGCGACGAGTCCCTGTTCGGTCGAGGGAAACAGGTCGTTGTCCAGTTTGTAGTTGTTGAGCATGCCGGAGAGCGCGCTGATGTCGGACGAGGCCTTGGCACGCTTTGCCTCGCCCGTGCGGCCCACGACCCGGGGAACGATCAGGGCCGCGAGGATGGCGAGGATCAGGATGACGACGAGGAGTTCGATCAGCGTGAAGGCGGATCGGCGCCGGTTGGGATGCATGGTTTTCATTTCACCAGATTCTGGGCTTGGAAGATCGGGAGCACGACGGAGAGGACGACGAACCCGACGAAGACGGCCATCGAGAGCACGATGACGGGTTCGACGAGGGCGACCAGTCGGCGCATGCCGGTGTCGACCTCGAAATCGAGGCTGTTGGATACGCGTCCGAGCATTTTGGGCAGATCGCCGGTTTCCTCGCCGATCGCCACCATGTGGGTGAGGACGGGTGGAAACGCGCCGGCTTCCCGCATGGCGTCGGCGATCGCGCGCCCGGCGCGGACCTCCTCCTCGACGCGGCGGGCGCTGGTCCGGAAAACTCGGTTGCCGGCCGACATCCCACTTATTTCAAGGGCTTCGAGGATGGGAACTCCACCGAAGACCAAGGTGCCCAGTACACGTGCGAAACGGGAAACGGTCGCCTTGCGGATGACCGGGCCGACGACGGGGGCGGTGAGGAGGAACCGGTCGCGGGCGAGGGCACCCGCTTCGGTTGCGGCCCATGCGCGGAAGAGCACCACGATCGCCGCCAATCCGATCAAAACCGCCGTGCCGTTGCGCGACAGGAACTCGGAACCATCGAGCAGGAACTTCGTCGTGACGGGAAGTTCGCCGCCCATGTCCTTGAACACCACCGCGAGGCGCGGCACCACGAAGGTGACCAGGAAGAGATTGACGGCCACCGCGACGAACGCGAGGATTGCCGGGTAGGTGAGTGCGCTGACGATCTGGCTGCGCCGTGCGACTTCCATCTCCTGGAAATCCGCGAGTCGTTCCGCGACTTCCGGAAACTGGCCGCTGGCCTCTCCGGCGCGCAGGGTCTGGGTGAACGCTTCGTTGAAGAGCTTCGGGTGCTTCGCAAGCGCCTGCGAGACGGGCGTGCCGGCGCGCACATCGGCCAGGGTGGACTCGGCGACATCTCTCAGAGTGGCGCTTTCGCTCTGCTCCGCCACCACTTGCAGCACCCGATCGAGGGGCAGTCCCGCCCCCGACAGGTCTGCCAACCGGCGTGTGAAAAGCGCCAAATCCTGACGACTTGGTGCGCGACGTCGCCCACCACCGACCACCGACGGCGCCTTCGCTGCGGCTTCGTCGATATCGAGCACGTAGCGCCCTTCGGACGCAAGCCGCGCCACCGCGGCGTCGCGGCTATCCGCCTCTACCAACCCGGTGCGCCGGGCACCTGCGGCATCGAGCGCCGTGTAGGCGAAGGTCTGCTGCGCCATCGCCTAGAAGGATTCCCGCCGGCAAACGCGCAGCACTTCCTCGGGGGTCGTTCGTCCCGCGAGCACCGCTTGGCGACCATCGCCGAGCAATGTCCGCATCCCTTGCGTGGCGACCGCATGATCGCGCATTTCCGTGGAGCTGGAGCGCGCGACGGTCATGCGGCGGATGGGCTCGTCGACCTGGAATAGTTCGTAGAGCGCCTGACGGCCTTTGTAGCCGGTGTTCTGACACTTTTCGCAGCCGCGGCCGCGCCGAAACGGGGGGGCACCCTGCCAGTCGCCGGGGGCGATGCCGATCGCGGCAAGGGTTTCCGCGCCGGGAACGTCGGGAGCGGCGCAATTCGGGCAGATTCGCCGAACCAGGCGCTGAGCCACGGCACCGATCAGCGACGATGCGACGAGGTAGGGCTCCACGCCCATGTCGAGTAGGCGGGTTACCGCCCCCGGGGCGTCGTTGGTGTGCAGCGTGCTGAAGACCAAGTGGCCGGTCAGGGCCGCGTGGATGGCGATCTCCGCCGTTTCATGGTCGCGGATCTCGCCCACCATGATGACATCGGGGTCCTGGCGGACGATGCTGCGCAGCCCGCTTGCGAACGTCAGTCCGATTTGCGGCCGCACTTGGATCTGGCTGATGCCCGAAACCTGATATTCCACCGGATCCTCGATGGTCAGGATGTTGGTGGTCGGCGACCAGATTTCCTGAAGCGACGCATACAACGTGGTCGATTTGCCCGAGCCGGTCGGGCCGGTCACGAGAATGACGCCGTAGGGCACCTGGATCATCCGCCGATAGGGCTCGAGCGTGTCGGGTTGCATCCCCAATTCCTCGAGTCCGAGCATGGCGGTGCCCTTGTCGAGGATACGCATCACCGCCCGTTCGCCGAAGACGGTGGGGACGATGCTCACGCGAACATCGATGTTGCGGCCGGCGATCACCAGTTTGATGCGCCCGTCCTGGGGCAGTCGCCGTTCGGCGATGTTCATCTCGCCGAGGATTTTGAGGCGCGAAACCAACGCGGCGTGCATCCGTTTCGGCGGAGCCATGACATCGCGCAGCATGCCATCGATGCGGTACCGGACCTTCACTTCCCGCTCGTAGGGTTCGATGTGGATATCGGAGGTGCCGTCGCGCACCGCTTGCGCAAAGATCAGGTTGACCATCTGGACGACGGCGGTCTCCCCGGCCATCTTCTGAAGATCCGCAAGGTCGGTGGTGTCGTCGATCTCGGTCGCACCGGATGCGTCCTCGCCACCCGATCCCGGGAGGCCGGAAAGGATGCGCTCGAGGAAAATTTCCTCGATCTTTTCCCGGATACGGTTCGGGTCGGCGAGCAGGGCTCGCGTGCGAACGCCGGCGATCATGCCCAGTTCGTCGACCGCCGCCAGCGACGTCAACGAGCCGATCGCCACGGTGAGCAGGTCTCCCTCCACCGAGAGGGGCAGCACTTGAGCCCGGAGCGCGAAATCACCGGGTGCGAGGGCGATCGCGGCGTCCGAGGGGCGCAACGATTCCGTGTCGATCGTTTCGATCGGCAGGGCCGCTTCGCAGAGAGTGGCCCGGGAGTTCGCGGACGCAGGGAGGGACATGAGGGAAATGACGCAGGGCGGGCGGTTTGGTTCAGTGAACGTCGGGATCGCCGAGGGCGGCGAGCAGGCGCGCACCCAGCGCGGTTACCGAAAGCGCCCCTTCCACCGATTTGGCGAGCACGCCGCCGGAAATCAGCAGCGCGACATGGTGGTAGAGGGCTCCGGTCGCGATTCCGGTCCGTCGTCCCGCCTCCGCCGGGGAAATCGCCTCGGCCTCCCGGACCGCCATCACCAAAGCGATTCGAGCGGTGGATGCGAGGGCGGCGGCGGCGGCGGCGGCCGTGGCGACATCGATTCCGGTGGGGCGCGCGGCGGGAGAACCAAGCAACCCGCGCAGTGCGTCGACCTCGGCCTGCAACGCCTCGAAACGGCGCTCCCAGCGCGGCGATTCGCCGTCGACCTTCTTCTTTCCCGATTTTCCAGCCATGGGGTATCTTACCCTCGACGGCAAGGGTCGACGTAATTGCCGTTCAACCTTAAACCATGCTTAACGTCCCCACCGAGGCTACGGAGAACAATGACGATGTCATGCCTGCCAAAGTGCTCGTGGTCGACGACGAACCTGCGCTGGTGGAGGTCATCTCGTACAACTTGAAGGCCGCCGGCTTCGAGGTCGTTTCGGCTGGGGACGCCGACGAGGCGCTGCGCCGCTTCCGATCGGACGCGCCCGATGTCGTGGTGCTCGACGTCATGCTTCCGTCCGGAAGCGGTTTCGACGTGTGCCGAATGATCCGACAATCGGGCTCCCGGGTGCCCATTCTGATGTTGACGGCCCGCATCGCCGAGTCGGACCGGGTGATGGGCCTCGAGATCGGCGCCGACGACTACGTGGTCAAGCCCTTCGCCAACCGGGAATTGATCGCCCGCATCAAAGCGTTGGTTCGCCGGGCAAGTCAATCCGGCGAGGAGCCCGCCTCCGCCGGCCCGGTGCTCGCATCCGCG